>NZ_JBVAYM010000009.1:0-87437 GCF_055420025.1 Traorella sp. mt218 | reverse complement strand
AGAAAAGATTGATCAATATTTTATTTAGTAAAATGATGATTACGGCTTATATCATCTTATTCGAGCTTTTTTTGATCTTTTTGTTCGTATCTTTTCTTTCATCGATATCAAAGCTGATTTCATTGATTCTGAAAGTATTCAGTGTGCTTATGGTAATCTATGTCTATAACCGTAATGACAATCCTTCATATAAGCTGGCATGGACTTCGGTGATCTTGGCACTGCCAACAGTCGGGGGCGTGCTGTATCTGCTTTTCGGGGGCAAAAAGGTATCTAAAGAATTGCGGCGGATCATTGCCCGTTCCAATGATGATACCAAGGGAATCATGCTTCAGGAGGAAAAGCTTCTTGAGAAATTAAGAAGAGAAAATATTGAGGCGGCCAAGCAGGCGAATTATCTGATGAAGTATGCGGGCTATCCTTGTCTGAGTCAAACGGAAACGACTTTTATTGCCAGTGGTCAACAATATTATGAATTGATGATGGAGGAGATCAAGAAGGCCGAGAAATTTATCTTTCTTGAATATTTCATTCTTGAAGAAGGAAAGATGTGGAATGATATTCTTGAGGTTCTTTGTGAGAAGGCAAAAAAGGGTGTGGATGTACGTCTGATCTATGATGATGTTGGCTGTATCGTCAAGCTGGAAGACGGGTATGATGTAAAGATCAACCAGATGGGGATCCGTTGCAAGGTGTTTAATCCGATCAGGGCCCGTTTGGCGATTCAGATGAATAATCGTGATCATCGTAAGATTACGGTCATTGATAACAAAGTGGGCTTTACCGGTGGAATCAATCTGGCTGACGAATATATGAATATCAAAGAGGTTTATGGTCATTGGCGTGATCAGGGAATCATGCTGAAGGGTGATGCGGTCGCTTCTTTAACGTTCATGTTCCTTCAATTCTGGGATTACGGTGAAAGCGTCAAGAGTAATTTTGCTTCGTATATGACGCCTTATCCAGGCAGGGATGACGGCTATGTGATTCCTTTTAGCGATGCTCCGACCGATGATGAGAGCGTGGGTCAGAATGTTCATTTGAATATCATCCATGCAGCAAAAGAATATATCTTCATTCAGACACCTTATCTGATATTGGATAATGTCGTACGGGATGGTTTGGCTCTTGCCAGCAAAAATGGTGTAGATGTTCGTATCATGGTTCCTTATATCCCGGATAAAAAGCTGGTCAATCAGGTAACGAAGTCGAATTATGAATATCTTTTGGAAAGCGGTGTACGTATTTATGAATATACGCCCGGCTTTGTTCATGCGAAGACACTGATCAGCGATGATGAATTTGGTGTGATCGGGAGCATTAATTTTGATTATCGAAGCTATTTTCTGCATTTTGAATGTGGTGTGTGGATGTATAAATCTAAAGCGATCCTGGATTGTCGGGATGATTTTTTGAGGACGCTGGATGAATGTCATGAGATCACTTATCAGGAATATATGAAAACAAATGCTTTGGTACGTATCTTGCGTTCGATTTTGAATTTGTTTTCACCGTTATTATAAGGGGGTACATATGAGTAAGATTGGTTTGATATGTGAAGGAGGAGGAACAAAAGCGGCTTATACAGCAGGTGTTCTGGAATGTTTTTTGGATCAGAATATTGAATTTCCGTATGCTGCGGGAATCAGTGCGGGGGCATTTTGTCTTCTGTCGTATGTTTCCAAGCAGAAGGATCGCTTACGTGTTACCGGTGTCGATTCGACTGCCCGCAAGGAAGCGGTAGGCTTATATCCGATCCTTCATGAAAGGGCTGTTTTTGGTATCAATTCAACCTATGATTTTGTGGAAGAGAAGGTTCCGCTGGATATCAAGACCTTTCGTGAAAATCCATGCGAATTGGAAATGGGTCTTTATAATATAGAAACAGGAAAGGTCGAATACTTTAATAAGCAGCAGTATTCTGAAGACGGACTGATCGTAAAGGCGGCTTGTGCTCTTTTGATGCTGACCCATCCTGTCAAGATCAATGGCAAAAGATATATGGATGGCGGTTTGGTCGACATGATCCCGATCGAACAGGCTTTGCGGAATGACTGCAAGGGTGTGGTCTTTATTTCGACGAAGGAAGAAAATTATGTGCGTAAGCCGGCACCTAAGTGGCAGATGTGTCTGGCAAGGATCTTGTTTCGTAAGGAGCCTTATATCGCAAAGGATCTGAGCGTTCGTCATGAAAATTATCATAAACAGTGGAATAAGGTCAAAGAGCTTGAAAAGGAAAACCGGGCACTGATCTTACGTCCGAGCATGGATATGGGGATTACTCGTTATACGACCGATGGTGAGAAGCTGGGCAAATGGTATGATTTAGGATATAAGGATACGCTGAAAAGAATTGATGAGATTCGCTCTTTTATGAATGAAATAAAGGAATGATGATCAAGTTGTCAAGTGTAAAGAAATGTAAAGAGAGTGGTTAATCACTTTCTTTTCTTTTTACGGTGAATTTACATACGAATGCTGATTCTTTTACATACTATGACTATAATAAAGGACGTAGTTAAAAAAAGGAGAGATTGTAAAACTATGAAAAAACTTTTAAAAGGTATCGTTGCAGCTTTTATGGTCATGAGCGTTGCTGCATGTTCAAATAATGCTTCTGACGATACGATTCATGTATTGACAAGAGAACAGGGAAGTGGAACAAGAGGTGCTTTCATTGAACTGTTTGGAATTGAACAGAAAGATGAAAATGGCGAAAAGGTAGACCATACGACAGAAACAGCAGAAGAAACGAATTCTACTTCGGTCATGCTGACAACTGTACAGGGTGATCCAAATGCGATCGGTTATGTATCACTGGGTTCTTTAAATGATAAAGTGAAGGCAGTAAAGATCGATGGTGCCGTTGCAAGTGTTGATACAGTAAAGGATGGTTCTTATAAGGTATCTCGTCCATTCAATATCGTTACAGGTGAAAATTTAAGCGATTTGGCTTCTGATTTCATTACTTATATCATGAGTGCCCAGGGTCAGGAAGTCATTGAAGAAGAAGGATATATTTCTGAAGGTAATCAGGGTGATTATACTGCTCCACAAGGATTAAGCGGAACGATCACGGTAGCCGGTTCAAGCTCTGTAACACCGGTAATGGAAAAATTGGCTGAAGCTTATGAAGTTTTAAATCCGGATGTTCAGATTGATGTCCAGCAGTCAGATTCAACTACAGGTGTGAACAATGCGATCGAAGGTTTATGTGATATCGGTATGGCTAGCCGTGAATTAAAGGACAGCGAGCTTGCCAGCGGTGTAAAAGGCACAAAGATCTGTATCGATGGTATTGCTGTTATCGTCAACAATGATAACTCATTGGAAAATTTAACATCTGACCAGGTAATGAAGATCTTTACAGGTGAAATCACTTCCTTCTCAGAAGTGAAGTAAAATGAATTCAATAAAAGAAAAAGGGATGAAGTGGCTGTTTACAGCCGCTGCATCCGCTTCTATTTTATGCGTTTTCCTCATTTGTGCCTTTTTGTTTGTCAATGGTTTTAGCACAATGGGAAAGATCGGCTTTACAGAATTTATCTTTGGTACGGTCTGGAAACCGTTAAACAATATTTTTGGGATACTTCCGATGATATTGGGAAGTGTGGAAGTAACCTTGCTGGCCTTTGTATTCGGTGTTCCGATCGGCCTTCTGTGTGCAATTTTTTTAGTGTATTTCTGTCCTAAGAAGATCTATTCGAAAATGAAAAGCGTGATCGATCTTTTGGCAGGTATTCCTTCCATCGTTTATGGTTTTTTTGGATTGGTATGTATCGTGCCGATTTTTAGAAATTTGTTTGGCGGCAGCGGAAAAAGTATCTTTACCGCTGGTTTTTTACTGGGGATCATGATCTTGCCGACGATCGTCAGCGTATCGGAATCTTCCCTGAAGGCAGTAGATAAGAATTATTATGAAGGTGCCTTGGCTTTAGGAGCTACCCATGAGAGAAGCGTCTTTTTTGCGAGCGTACCGGCAGCCAAGTCTGGAATCATTGCAGGGATCATTCTTGGAATGGGCAGGGCGATCGGTGAAACGATGGCGGTCAATTATGTCATTGGGAATCAGGCGCTGATGCCATTTGATATTTTTATGGGTGGCCGGACATTGACGACTAATATTGTCTTGGAAATGGGTTATGCGACCGATTTGCATCGTGATGCCTTGATTGCGACAGCTGTGGTATTATTCATTTTCATTTTGATCATCAATCTGTCGTTCGCCTTCTTAAAAAGGAGGATTCGATAATGGTTAAAAAAATAAGTGAGCATCAGCAGGATGCCAATGATCTGCGTATCATTCATAAGGATAAGTTATCGGTCGTGTTAAACGTCTTGGTGAAGATCAGTGCTTTTATAACGATGGCGGTACTGATCATCATGATTGCTTATATTTTGATTACGGGTATTCCAAATATTACCCTTGATCAGTTCTCGCTGGAATACAATACAGAAAATGTATCCATGATGCCGGCCATCATCAATACGCTTTTATATACCGTATTATCTTTGCTGATTGCCCTTCCTTTAGGCATCGGCAGTGCGATCTATCTGGTGGAATATGCGAAAAAAGGAAGTAAATTCGTGGAGATCGTCCGTCTGACAACAGAAACGCTTTCGGGAATTCCTTCCATCATCTTTGGCTTATTCGGATATTTATTCTTGTGTATCTTCTGTGGTTTGGGCTATTCTTTGCTTTCAGGTGTCATTACGCTGTCAATCATCATCCTGCCATTGATCATGAGAACGACTGAAGAGGCGCTTAAGGCAGTGCCTGACAGTTATCGTGAAGGCAGCTATGGTTTGGGTGCCGGAAAGGTAAGAACGATTTTCAAGATCATTTTACCAAGTGCCGTAGGCGGTATCTTAAATGGCATCATCTTAAGTATCGGACGAATCGTCGGGGAAAGTGCAGCATTGATCTATACTGCCGGAACCTTGCCGAATATTGCTTTGAATGTGATGAAATCCGGACGCAGTTTGTCTGTGCATATGTATGCCTTATTAAGTGAAGGGCTTTATACCAATCAGGCTTATGCAACGGCAGTCGTGCTTCTTTTGATGGTGATGCTGATCAATTTCGCATCCAATAAAATCGTAAAGCATATGGGAGGAAAGAATGAGCAAAATTAGTGTTAAGAATCTGAATCTCTGGTATGGGGATTTTCAGGCATTAAAAAATATCAATATGGATATTGAAGCCAATCAGGTAACAGCATTCATTGGTCCTAGCGGCTGCGGTAAATCTACTTTTTTAAAGTGTTTGAATCGTATGAATGATCTGGTAGAGGGTTGCCGCATCACAGGTGAGATTACTCTGGATGGCATTGATATCAATTCAAAAATAGATGTGAATCAGTTGCGCAAACGTGTTGGGATGGTTTTCCAAAAACCAAATCCATTCCCGATGAGCGTTTATGATAATATTGCTTTCGGGCCTAAGACACATGGTGTCAAAGATAAGAAGGAATTAGATAAGGTCGTTGAAAGAGCTTTGAAGGGTGCTGCCTTATGGGATGAGGTCAAGGATCGCCTGCACAAAAGTGCATTGGGCCTTTCAGGAGGACAGCAGCAGCGTTTATGTATTGCCAGAGCGCTGGCCGTTGATCCTGAAGTATTGCTGATGGATGAGCCGACCAGTGCGCTGGATCCGATTTCTACTTCAAAGATCGAAGATCTTGTCTTAGAATTGAAAAAGAAATATACGATCATCATCGTGACGCATAACATGCAGCAGGCAGCCCGTATTTCAGATATGACCGCTTTCTTCTTATTGGGTGATCTTATCGAGTACAATAAGACGGATAAGCTGTTCTCAATGCCGGACAACAAGAAAACAGAAGATTACATTACAGGAAGGTTTGGTTAATATGAGAAATCGATATAATGAACAGTTAAAAGAACTCAATGATGAACTGATTTTGATGGGAGATCTATGTAAAGGCGGGATCACCTATGCTGTCAGCTCCCTAAAAAATCCAAGTGATGAAATAAAAGAAAAGGTCACAGAAATTGAAAATGAGATCAATCAGAAAGAACGTACGATCGAACAGCTGTGCATGAAACTGTTGCTTCGTCAGCAGCCGGTTGCCAGTGATTTAAGACAGGTATCAAGTGCCCTGAAGATGATCAGTGATATGGAGAGGATCGGTGATCAGGCATATGATATCTCATTGATGTCACCGGTGGACATTACAAAAGATGAAAAAGTAGAAAAGCATATCATTGCGATGGCTAAGAATACGATCAGCATGGTATCCAAAAGTGTTGAATCATTCGTCAATTCAGATTTAGAGATGGCACTTTCCGTCATGAAAGATGATGATGAAGTCGATAACTATTTTGAAAAAGTAAAAGATGACCTGATCGATGCAGTCAGAGAAGATCCGAAATCAGGAAGAGATTATCTGGATATTCTGATGATTGCCAAGTATCTGGAAAGAATCGGTGATCATGCGACCAATATTGCGGAATGGGTCGAATATTCTATCACCGGGAAACATAAAAAGATTGATATCAAATCAGCAGAATAACTTCGTGGAAACATGAAGTTTTTTTATGTTTATCTGCGTTGCTTGTGCAACGCTCATATTTTGTGTAAAATCACTTCGAAAAGGAGGAAGATTTATGCTGAGTGAAAATTTAAAGACGATCCGTAAACAAAAAGGATTATCTCAAGAGGAATTAGCCATTCGTTTACATGTTGTCCGACAGACGATATCAAAATGGGAGAAAGGAGTTTCCCAAACAAAAGGATATTAAGAAATAACCTGTGTTTACCTGTTTGCAAATTATTGTATTTGACGAATGAGAAAAAACTTTCTATTGACAGAAATAATGTCAAATATTATAATTGTCCGTAATTGAATAACTATCTTCAGGGCAGGGTGCAATTCCCTACCGGTGGTACAGCCCACGAGCCGAAAGGCATGATTTGGTGAAATTCCAAAGCCGACAGTATAGTCTGAATGAAAGAAGATGAAAGTATATTTATGCTTTTTTGCGTGCTCTGAAATGATTTCGTATCGTTTCGGAGCATTTTATTTAATCGCATAAATCCTCTTTTGCATGTCTTGGATAGCTTTTATTCAAGGCATGTATTTTTTTGGAGGTGTAAAAATGAGCGATGCAGAATACATGAAATTAGCAATAGAATTGGCAAAAAAAGGTGCTGGCTATGTCAATCCTAATCCTATGGTTGGAGCAGTAATTGTAAAAGATAATCGGATTATAGGACAGGGATACCATGAAACTTTTGGTGGAATGCATGCTGAAAGAAATGCACTTAAAAATTGCAGGGAGTCACCTATAGGATCAACACTTTATGTAACACTTGAACCATGCTGTCATTATGGAAAGACACCACCTTGTACAGAAGTAATTATTGGCAGTGGCATTACAAGAGTAGTCGTTGGAACTTTAGACTGTAATCCTATTGTGTCTGGAAAAGGTGTAAAAATACTTGAGAAAAACAATATTCAAGTTGATGTGGGCATTTTAGAAAAAGAGTGCCAGCAGTTAATCAAAGTTTTTAGAAAATATGTTACAAAGCACATTCCCTATGTTTTTATGAAATATGCAATGACACTAGACGGAAAGATAGCAACTTATACAAATCAATCAAAATGGGTAAGTGGAGAAGAAGCGAGAAAACAGGTACATCAACTTCGGCATAAGGTTACTGCAATCATGGTAGGAGTCAATACTGTTATTCAAGATAATCCTTTACTGACATGCCGATTGGAGAATGGAAAAAATCCTATCCGTATCGTATGTGATACAAATTTAAGAACACCCATTACATCAAAAATTATAAAAACAGCGAATGATATTAAGACTTATATTGCTACTTCTTCTAGTGATGAAAGTAAGATAGGTCTTTATAGAAAATACGGTTGTGAAATTATTCATACAAAGAAAAAAGGTAATCATATTGACTTAATGAATTTAATGCAATGTTTAGGAAATATGCAGATAGATAGCCTGCTTTTAGAGGGCGGAAGTGCAATGAATTGGAGTGCTCTTGAACAACAAATTGTCGATGAGGTGCAAGTCTATATAGCACCCAAAATATTTGGTGGGAGTGCAAAAAGTCCTGTAAGCGGGCAAGGGGTTGCTTTTCCTGATGATGCCGTTATGCTTAAACCGTATGCTTTTTCTCAAGTGGGAAATGATTATCTCATAGAAAGTGAAGTGATTTATTCATGTTTACAGGAATAATAGAGGAAATCGGTAAAATAGAAAAAATACAGAAAGATATTTGTAACTGTAAACTATCCATTAAGGCTTCAAAAATATTAGAAGATATACATTTAGGGGATAGCATAGCAGTAAATGGCATTTGCCTTACAGTTACTTGTTTTAATCGCCAGTCTTTCACAGTTGATGTGATGAATGAAACATGGAATAGAACAGCTCTTAGTCTATTAAAACATGGAAGTTGTGTGAATTTAGAAAGAGCTATACCTATGAATGGCAGGTTGGGCGGTCATATTGTTACAGGGCATATTGATGGAACAGGTAGAATATCTTCTGTGCGTAGAGAGAAAAATGCTATGTGGTATCAAATCAATACGAAAAGAGAAATCTTAAATTTAATTGTCGAAAAAGGCTCGATTGCTATTGACGGTATTAGTCTTACTGTCGCAAAAGTATCGAAAACAGACTTTTTAGTATCCGTTATCCCACATACTTTAGAGCAAACAGTTCTCAAGGATAAACAAGTTGGGAATATGGTTAATCTTGAAAATGATATATTAGGTAAATATGTGCAGAAACTCATAGACAACAGCAATAAAACGGAGTTATCGAAAGAGTTATTATGCCAATATGGATTTTAACAGAAAGGATAAAGGAATAATGAAATATCAAAAAATAAAAGCGGCATTGCAGGCGTTACAAGAGGGAAAACTTGTTTTGGTTATGGATGATAAAGAGAGAGAAAATGAGGGAGATTTGATTTGTTCGGCACAATCGGCTACAACAGAAAATGTTAATTTCATGGCGACTTATGCAAAAGGCTTAATCTGTATGCCTATGAGTGAAAGTCTAGCTAACCAACTTATGCTTTCCCCTATGGTTGAAAATAATACAGATAACCATGAAACTGCCTTTACGGTTTCTATTGATTATAAGGATACTACAACAGGTATTTCTGCCGAAGATAGAGGATTGACGGCTCGTATGTGTGTGGTTGAGAATATAAATCCCTTTGATTTTCGTAGACCGGGGCACATGTTTCCTCTGATTGCAAAAAATGGAGGTGTTCTGGAAAGGAACGGACATACGGAAGCAACTGTTGACTTATTGAGGTTGGCAGGATTAAAAGAATGTGGCTTATGCTGTGAAATCATGAATGAAAACGGGAAAATGATGAGAACACCTGATTTAATTCAATTTTCTCAAACACACCATATACCTACCCTCACAATTAAAGAATTACAGGAATATAGAAAAGTATATGATATACTTGTAGAATGTGTTTCGATTGTAGAAATGCCCACAAAATACGGAAAATTCAAAGCACATTGTTATATCAACAAACTGAATGGAGAACATCATATTGCATTGGTTATGGGAAATTTGGATAATGGAAACGATGTGTTATGTCGTGTTCACTCAGAATGCTTAACAGGAGATGTTTTTGGTTCTTTACGCTGTGATTGCGGACAGCAGTTAGATAAAGCTATGAAAATGATTGCAGAAAATGGTTCAGGTGTATTGCTTTATATGCGACAAGAAGGACGAGGTATCGGACTTGTCAATAAACTAAAAGCCTATCATTTGCAGGATAACGGTATGGATACCCTTGACGCTAACCTTGCATTAGGATTTCAAGGCGATTTAAGAGAATATTATATTGGAGCACAGATTTTGAGAGATTTGGGAATAAAATCATTGCATTTACTTACAAATAATCCTGATAAAGTTTATCAGTTAGAAGATTATGGAATGAGAATTTCAAGCAGAGTACCGATTGAAATAGAAGCAAATCCTTATGATAGTTTTTATTTGAAAACAAAGAAAGACCGAATGGGGCACATTTTGAATATGGAGGAAAAATAAATGAATACTTTTGAAGGCAATTTAGTGGCAGAAAATATTAAAATAGGTATTGTTGTAGCAAGGTTTAATGAGTTTATAACTTCAAAGCTATTAGCAGGAGCATTAGACAATTTGAAAAGAGAAAATGTTAGCGAAAAGGATATAGAGGTGGCTTGGGTTCCGGGAGCATTTGAAATACCGTTGATAGCGTCTAAAATGGCAAAAAGTAAAAAATATGATGCGATTATTTGTTTAGGGGCAGTTATTCGAGGCAGTACAAGCCATTATGATTATGTGTGTAGTGAGGTATCAAAGGGAATTGCCCAAATCAGTTTAAATACCGAAATACCTGTTATGTTCGGTGTTCTTACGACAGATACGATTGAACAGGCGATAGAACGAGCTGGTAGTAAAGCAGGAAATAAAGGCTCTGAATGTGCACAAGGAGCTATTGAAATGGTAAATTTAATTCGTACATTAGAGGTATAATTTGATTGGTAGATTAAAAGTTAGAGCGAAAAAGCATAATAGGCGAAGTGATCCATTCGCGGTGGCTGTCGAAGACATAGAGCCACGCCAGCTTGCTGGCGAGGGAATGGTTCACTTCGTCTGTGAGCGAGCCTATGGCGAGCGATTATCAAGCCCCCGTTATCTAACAGGGGGGTACTCTTACAAAAGACAAGAGCAAAAACAAATACAAAACTGCTGATATGCAACGATTTATAAGGTTATAAGAACTTATTTCACTTCACACCCTATTCTTTCTACCCGACAGGTCTAAAACAGCATATCAATAGCAAATAATTATAAGATACAAGGTGTATGCTCCTATGAGTATATGCCTTTTTTGATTGGAGGAATAAAGCATGAATGATATGAAATTTATTGAAACATTAAAGCAAAAGAGAAAAGCCTGTGATTATTCGCAATCACGACTGGCACAGGAACTACAAATCAGCAGGCAGAACTTAAATGAAATTGAAAACGGAAAAACAAAAGCCGGTAAAGAAATGAAGCATATACTTTTACATTATCTTGATTATTGTAATTGTACTCAGCCTTTCACTTTAACGATTGACTACCTGCGTGTTCGTTTTCCCACCACAGACGCATTGGAAATTATAAAAAATGTACTGGCAATGAAGAGCGAATATTTTATTCATGAAGATTACGGAATGTATGGCTATGAAGAACAGTATGTCTATGGGGATATTAGTGTAAATGTTTCTAAAGATAGTTCTATGGATGTTTTATTGGAATTAAGAGGTATGGGGTGTCGGAACTTGGAATATGTTTTACAGGCAAGAGGGATAGACTGGTATTCCTTTTTAAGCTGTTGTATAGATTGTCAAGGTGTTTTTAAACGCATAGATTTAGCGGTCAATGATATGGGCGGATTGCTGGATATAGAAATTCTAAGGGAACGCTATTATGCCAACAAGGTATGGAAACGTTCAAGAACCCATGAAGCAGTAGACAGCGGGAAATTATCGGGTACACATGGAGATACTGCAAAAACTTTTTATATCGGTTCAAAGAATAGTTCTATTTACTTTTGCCTGTATGAAAAAGAAAAGGAACAAAAAAGCAAAGGCATAAAAACAGACATTAAGAACCGCTTTGAAATTCGGCTAAAAAATGAAAAAGCAGGACAAACGATAGAACAACTTGTTTTTTCAAGAAATCCCGAACAGACCATAGCAAGCCTTATCCTCACACAGATAGATTTTCCCGATTATATTTTATGGGATATATTTTTGGATAATGTAACTACCTCACTTCCTTTTATTATGACGCCTGTTGCTGTCAATATGGATAAAACAAAACGCTGGTTAGAAAGACAGGTCATGCCCTCTTTATTGATGATAAAAGAGATTGAAAAGAAAACAGGAGCAAATTATCTGGAAGAAATCGACAGACATACAAAACTAACAGAAAAGCAGGAATTAAAAATTAAACAAATGACAACAGACATAGCAAATATGATTGAGAAAGATACCACTGTTCCTCAAGGGAATGACGGTATTTTTTAATTTCTTTAAAAAATCTGCAACAAAACGGCTACTTGCGTACAGATATGGTGCGAGGAAAGGAAATCTGACTTTTTTTGAAAACAGGTCATCAAATCGGTGGTTGCTGTCCCTATATGATGTGAAAGAAGAAACGTTTTTCAATTCCAACTTAACAATCCGTAGTTGCCGTTCCCTATATGGAGTAAAGAAAATCTTTTATTCCACAGTTGGCAGTTACGGCGTTGCATGGGTAGTTAGGGGGGTGAAAAGAAAATCAGATTTTTTCATCATCAACTTAGCAGAATGACACTTTCTTTCCCTATATGGTACAGGAAAAGAAAAAAGTTTTGAAGATTGGTTACGCTTCTGCTCTTTTCCAACGCGGTATATAGGAAAGATGATTTTCTTCTTTCGTGTTCTTTGACAACTGAATAAAGCAGTTCAATACGTTTGACAGACAGCGAGCCGTTGAAACAGATATGCCATGACCTTTTCCCTGCTAAAGCGAGCGAACCTTATCTGTGTTCCTGTAAGAAACTTGTCCTTTCCTACCGCCATGACCTGTCCTGTCTGATAATGATACTCCCGTACAGCCACAGCTTGAGCGTTCAGAGCGTCGCACGCAATGGGTACGGCTACATAAGAACTATGCAGAGGTGGAACTCCTGTGGGCTATGACAAAAGCCGTTGAATTGCTTAGAAAAGATTTTTACAGAAAGGGGGTATGTGTTATTGCTGA
Source organism: Traorella sp. mt218 (assembly GCF_055420025.1). Taxonomy (NCBI): domain Bacteria; kingdom Bacillati; phylum Bacillota; class Erysipelotrichia; order Erysipelotrichales; family Erysipelotrichaceae; genus Traorella; species Traorella sp. mt218. The sequence goes on along the minus strand of NZ_JBVAYM010000009.1, from coordinate 74,639 downwards.
TATTGTAAAAACAAGGCAGGTAAAGACGAATAATAAGCGTGGCATTGGCAACAGAGGAAAAACAAAAATTGTTGTAAAAGAGCATTTTTCCGAAAAGGGAAAGACAATGGGAGAACTTCTGACAGATGTTATGCTGGAAAAAGCAAAGCAGACAATCGCATAAAATCGGTGCAGTTGTAAGAAATAGATTGAATGACAAAAAGTACCCGTGTTATACTTTACTTGCAAGCAGGTATTGTAAACACGGGTTAGTTATAAAGGAGGATAACTGACAATGAAACAACAGATTTACAATACTGCACTTTATCTTAGGTTAAGCCGAGATGATGAATTACAGGGCGAAAGTTCCAGCATTACCACACAAAGAAGTATGTTGCGTCTATATGCAAAAGAACATCATTTGAATGTGATTGATGAGTATATTGATGACGGCTGGTCGGGAACAAATTTTGAAAGACCGAGTTTCCAGAGAATGATTGAAGATATAGAGGCAGGAAAAATCAACTGTGTTGTAACGAAAGACCTTTCCCGACTTGGCAGAAATTATATTATGACAGGACAATATACAGAATTGTATTTTCCCAGCCATAATGTCCGTTACATAGCGATTGACGACGGTGTAGACAGCGAAAAAGGCGAAAGTGAGATTGCACCATTTAAGAATATCATCAATGAATGGGTGGCAAGAGATACAAGCCGTAAAGTGAAATCGGCATTTAAGACAAAATTTGCAGAGGGTGCGTATTATGGGGCTTATGCTCCGTTAGGATATAAGAAACACCCCGACATCAAAGGAAAACTGCTGGTTGATGAGGAAACAAAATGGATTGTTGAAAAAATCTTCTCCCTAGCCTATCAAGGTTACGGTAGTGCCAAAATCACAAAGGTACTGCGAGAAGAAAAAGTTCCGACAGCGTCTTGGCTGAATTTCACAAGGTACGGTACTTTTGCACACATCTTTGAGGGAAAGCCCGACAGCAAGCGTTATGAGTGGACGATTGCTCATGTTAAGGCAATTTTAAAAAGTGAAGTCTATATCGGAAACAGCGTTCATAATCGACAATCAACAGTTTCATTCAAGAGCAAGAAAAAAGTGCGTAAGCCCGAAAGTGAATGGTTTCGAGTAGAAAATACCCACGAACCGATTATTGACAAAGAAGTGTTCTATCGTGTGCAGGAACAGATAAAATCAAGGCGTAGACAGACAAAGGAAAAAGCAACGCCGATATTTGCAGGGCTTGTCAAGTGTGCGGATTGTGGCTGGTCTATGCGGTTTGCGACAAATAAGGCAAATAAAACGCCATACAGTTATTATGCTTGCAGTTACTACGGGCAGTTTGGCAAAGGTACTTGTTCTATGCACTATATCCGTTATGATGTGTTGTATCAAGCCGTATTGGAACGATTGCAGTATTGGGCTAAGGCAGTACAGCAGGACGAAGAAAAGGTGTTGAATAAGATACAAAAGGCTGGCAATGCAGAGCGAATACGGGAAAAGAAGAAAAAGGCAAGTGCTTTGAAGAAAGCCGAGAACCGTCAAAATGAAATTGACCGCTTGTTTGCGAAAATGTACGAAGATAGAGCCTGTGAGAAGATAACGGAACGAAACTTCATCATGCTGTCGGGAAAATATCAGAAAGAACAGATAGAACTGGAACAGCAGATAACCAACCTAAGAGAAGAATTAAGTAAAATGGAACAGGATATGATAGGTGCTGAAAAGTGGATTGAGTTAATCAAGGAGTATTCCGTACCAAAGGAACTGACAGCACCGTTATTAAATGCAATGATAGAAAAAATCCTTATTCATGAAGCAACAACGAATGAGGACAATGAAAGAATACAAGAAATAGAGATATACTACCGATTTATTGGAAAAGTAGACTGATAAAGAGGGTTCATATCTTTAACTAAGGGAAACTGGACTTTCGGTACCGGATTCGGATATGCTTATTCGATTGGCAGAAATATTCGAAGTAAATGTCAGTGATTTATTAGGTGAAAAAATAGAAGATGAAGAAAAGGGGGATGCATTAACTGAACAGCTTGTACGTATCAATGAACAGATGGCAGTTAGAAACAGACGTTCAAAAATGATTCTTAAAGCTGTTGCAGGTGTTATTGCGGTATTCATCGTTTTGAATTTATTGCTTATTTTGATGAATATGGTTTCTTTTGACAGTTATCATGATAGCCTTGATCAGCAAATCGAAGAAATAACGGAATAAATGAATGAAGGTCAGTTGGAAAACTGGCTTTTTATATAAAAAAATAAGCAGATGTCCTGCTTATTTGGAAACCCATCTTCCATAAATACCACAAGGGAGGATCGTTTGGGTGCGGGTGATCGGTAATCCGTTTTCACCTGCTTCGATGAATCCTTTTGGGTATTTCTTTAATAAAGTGGAATGAAGGATATTGTATAACACGGTTGAAGAGAAACCGGTCGTATAAGAATTGACAAGGAAAAAGAGAGGGTCATCATCGAGAATATCCATACATTTGATGATCAAGGGATAGAGCTGGTCTTCAATTTTCCATATCTCACCATTCGGCCCTCTTCCATAGCTTGGCGGGTCCATGATGATGGCATGATATTTCCGTCCTCTTCGCTTTTCTCTTTCCACAAACTTGATCACATCATCAACGATGAAACGGATCTTTTTGTTTTCCAGATGAGATAGGACCATGTTTTCCTTGGCCCAGCTGACCATTCCTTTTGAGGCGTCGACGTGGACGACTTCGCTTGCATTGGCGCTGGCACAGGCCATTGTGGCTCCCCCAGTATAGGCAAAAAGATTTAAGACACGGATATCGTGGCTGGCATGCCGGATCTTATCCATCATGAAATCCCAGTTTGCGGCCTGTTCCGGGAAAAGCCCTGTATGCTTGAAGCCGGTAGGCGAAACCTTGAAGGTCAGATGTTTATAGCTGATTTTCCATTCATTTTTTAAAGGTTTGAGGAATTCCCAGCTTCCTCCTCCGGATTTTGAGCGATGATAATGGGCATGGGGATGAAGCCAAAGCTCATCTTCATTTTCGATCGGCCAGATTGCTTGAGGATCCGGCCGGCGCAGGATGACATCTTTCCATCTTTCCAGTTTTTCGCCGTTTCCGGTATCGATACATTCATAATCCTTCCACTGTGATGCTTGCTGATTCATATATTCACTTCCAATCCTGATTATCATAACATATTTTTAAAGCTTTGAAACCCATACTTTCACAAATTTTTGTCTTTGAAATATGGTATAATAGAGAAAAGCGAGGTGTTTTGATGAAAAATAAGTATTATGATGATTTTAGGTGTTGTGAATTAAAAACAAATGTAAAAGAAGTGATCGAGGAGAAGGGTTTTTTCTGGCATTCGTTTGACAATACGATTTTTTATGTTGATGAGCACCATCCTGACCATGGCTTTATCAATCAGTGCGAAGTGTTGAAGCTGAAAGAAGAAAAGGGCATCGTTTACCATCTTTTAAATGAGAAGCTGGAAGGGGAAGCTGTCATGGTCGTTAATCCGGGAAGAAGATATATTCATGCCCAGAATGAAACATTGTCACTGTTGATGAATAAGATGATCCAAGGTGTTTATCACAGTGAATGTATCGATCATTATATAAATGATTTTTTTATGATCAGCCATTTTAAGGGAAAATGTCTGACACCCCAGCAGAAAAATGAATTGCAGGTTTCCTTGAATGGGATGATCCGTGATGATTATGAGGTCAAGATCGTGTATGAAAAGATCACGGAAGACAGATATGTCAGCATTGGGGTATTCCCTGCGGAGAAGAATAATCAGATCCATGTACCGAGCTTAAAATTTATTCAGATGATGAAGATCCTTGAAGTGGTAGACCGCGGAAATGATGAATTTGCGATCATCACGACCTGCGGTGATCAGATGTTGTTTACGCTTGAAAAATATTATGACATCATCAAGGAAGCAAGCAAAATATTGAATTGTGAACCGATGTTCATCAATACCAGCATCCATCAGCTGTTAAATAAAGTAAAAAGCAATTGAAAATGATGGAGCACGTTGTTATAATCTAAGAGTTGAGGAGATTATTATGAAGCGATTGTTAAAAGTATTGTGCTGTTCAGCCTTATTGCTATGTGGCTGCCGGCAGCAGGAAGAGCCGGAGCCGGTCGAGGAAGAAAAAATCAGCATCGTCAGCAATGACATCTATGCGGATCCGAAAAATCCTTCTAATGCCTATGCCAAGGTATTTAACCGGCTTGCTGAGGACATCCGGGCAAATGATATGGATCAGCTCAGCGAGGATGTTGCTGTCTGCTTTGTCTATGATTTTTTCACATTGAAAAATAAGGAAGATAGTACGGATATCGGCGGATTGGCTTATCTGCCGCAAAATCGTGTTGAAGAATTTACTTCTTTTGCACAGCAGCATTTTTATCGAAATTATGATTCTATCGTAACAGAGCAGGGAGAAGATGCTTTGCCGGAGGTCGTCAATGTTATTGTTGACAGTAAAACGGCCAAAGAAGTCAGCTATCTTGATGAAACCTATGATGGTTATGAGTATGAGATGAGCGTGGAATATGCGGATACAAGCATCAGCAGTGATGAGCTGAAGACAAAGCTGACGATGACCTGTCTTGTTTACAATGGGAAGGCCATGGTCATTGCGGTAAGCTAGTATGCGGGAAGCTTATGTGATTGGCGGTGCCAATATTGATATCATCGGAAGAAGCGATCATGCTCTCATTCCTTTTGATTCCAATATCGGAAAGGTTGTTCAAAGCTATGGAGGTGTTGGCCGCAATATTGCGGAAAATGCAGCACGCTTGGGCGTCAAGGTTCATTTTGTCAGTGTCTTTGGCAATGATTATAACGGATTGAACTGTATTCGTTACTGCGAAGCATGCGGGATGGATCTGAGCGATTGCAGGATCGTTGAAAATGAAAGGACCTCTACGTATCTGGCTGTTTTGGATGAAACGGGCGATATGAGCGTGGCAATCAATGATATGGATATTTTGCGTTATCTGGATCAGCAGCATATCGATAAGGTTTTTAAGAAAATCAAGAAAGACGATATTTTGGTTGTTGATACGAATCTGGATAAAGAATTGATTGCGTATATGATGAAAAACGCTCCTTGTGATATCTTTGTAGATCCGATATCCAGTGAAAAGGTGCAAAAGCTGGAGGGGCTGTTGGGATATATCCATACGTTCAAGCCAAATGTTTATGAGGCCGAGAAGCTTAGCGGCATTAAATATACAGGCGAGGAATCCGTGAATGAGATGGGAAAATATTTTCTTTCTTGTGGAATTGATGAGATCTATATATCGCTTGGAAAAGCTGGCGTGATGGGATTTACAAAAGATCAGGCAGTTTTATGCTCGACAGAGGATATTGCCGTTGCGAATGCGACGGGTGCGGGCGATTCTTTTATGGGTGGTATCATAGCGGCGACCCTTATGAATTATAGTTTTATTGATAAGATGATGTTTGCGCAGAGCTGCAGCGTTGTAACGATCGAATCTGATCAAAGCGTGTGCAGAAGATTGAGTGTGGATGTTGTTGATCAGCGTAAGAAAAAGCTGACATTTAATGTAAAGGAGAAGAAGTTATGTATTTAAAAGTGAATCCTGAGGTTCAAAAAGCATTGGATAACAATCAGCCGGTAGTGGCATTGGAGTCAACGATCATTTCTCATGGAATGCCTTATCCACAGAATGTGGAAACGGCTTTGAATGTAGAAAAGATCATTCGTGAGCATGGTGCCGTTCCGGCAACGATCGGTATCATCGATGGTGTTTGTGTGGCCGGTATGACGCCGGAAGAAATCGAAGAATTTGGTAAGCGCAAAGGAATTGCGAAAGTCAGTCGTCGTGATTTACCGGTAATCGTTGCCAAGAAGCAGTGGGGTGCGACAACCGTAGCAACAACGATGATCGTTGCGGCAATGGCAGGCATCAAGGTCTTTGTGACCGGCGGCATTGGCGGTGTCCACCGCGGTGCCCAGCAGACATTTGATATTTCTGCGGATCTTCAGGAATTGGCTCATACAGATGTCGCAGTCGTATGTGCAGGTGCAAAAGCTATCTTAGATTTGCCTTTGACCCTGGAATATCTGGAAACACAGGGCGTACCGGTATTAGGCTATCAGACAAAAGAATTGCCTAGTTTCTATTCGATCCATTCAGGCCTTGAGCTGGATTATGAAATGGATTCTCCGAAGGAAATTGCGGATGCGATCAAGGCAAAATGGGAAATGGGTCTGGATGGCGGTGTGATTATCGCAAATCCTATTCCAAAGGAATATGCTTTGGAAGAATCTTTCATTAATGGTGTCATTGATGAAGCCTTAGCTGATGCGAAGGAAAAGGGTATTCATGGAAAAGATGTGACGCCGTTCCTATTGGCAGCAGTTAAGGATAAGACAGAAGGCAAGAGCCTTGACAGCAACATTCAGCTTGTTTACAACAATGCCCGTTTGGGTGCAAAGATTGCAGTTGAGTTCTGTAAATAAGATTTAATGAGAAACGCTTTGGCGTTTCTTTCTTTTTTTGGACATTTTTTGTCTATTTTGTCAATGCTCGTTTTATGTCCTGTAAATCTGGGAGCATTTACGCTAAGATGAAAGCGAAAGGAGAAAGACAGATGAATCAAATGAAAATAGGAGACTTCATCAAAAAGCTGCGTAAAGAAAAAAAATTGACCCAGGAGCAGCTGTCTGAGGTGTTTGGGGTATCTCGCAGAACGGTTTCAAGATGGGAAACGGGCAGCAATCTGCCTGACTTGGATATCCTTATCGAAATGGCAGATTATTTTCATGTTGATCTTCGCGAATTATTCGATGGTGAAAGGAAGGATGACAAAATGGATAAAGAATTGGAAGAAGTTGTATTAAAGGTTGCTGATTACAGTAATGAGGAAAAAAAGAAATTGACCAGGCGTATGCATATGCTATTTATCGCAGGTTTTATTTCAGCTATGATTTATATGATCCTCCTTTTTAATGATAGGGGAGATCATTTTATTGGCAGTGTATGTCAGGGGTTTTCCATTGGCACACTGTTTGTCGGGGTCATGATGACAAGCAAATATGCCACAAAAATACAGGCCTTGAAGATGAAGGTTTTACGAAGACAAAAATAAGATAAGAATGTATAAGAAGCGCAAAGGCGTTTCTTTTCTTTTGAATTTCATGATATAATGAAGTTGTTTGGGGTGATGACCTGACAGCGAAGGTGGAAAATTAGGTAAGGAGATTTTTTTAAGCGGTGCATATGGTAGAAAGACTTTTGAGTTAAATGATAAAAAGATTGATGCCAATGTGGTTTTTGAAGCTTTTTTGTGAAAAAGGTGAGATTGGTTCAGACCGATAGATAAAAAAACTATTTACATCTTTTTGTAAATCTAGTAAAATCAGTAATGGTCAAATAGTGTTATTAAGAAAATCAGATATGATTTGTTTAAAAACTGATTTTAATAACAAAGTATCTTTATTTAAGCGTTTTTGTCTTAAATTTATATGTGGAGCGGTATCGAAGTGGTCATAACGGGGCTGATTCGAAATCAGTTTGGGTGCAAGCCCACGTGGGTTCGAATCCCACCCGCTCCGCCAAATATTAAAAATACGCCTATATTTAGGCGTTTTTTTAATGTCAAAAGGGTATGTCCTAAATTAAATGATTGAAGAGTATGTAATTGTTTCTAAATTCGTTCAGTATTCAAATCTGGTACATTTGAAAATCTGTTATGATATTGAGATATGTCAGATGTTTTTTTGTGTTATACTTCAAATATGGAAAAATCTTGTGGGATTATTTTATATACAAATATAAAGGGAAAACGCCATTATTTACTGATTCAGGATAAAAAAGGACGAATTGGGTTTCCTAAAGGTCATATTGAAGAAGGTGAAACAGAAAAAGAATGTGCGTTACGGGAAACATGGGAAGAAACTTCGCTGGTTCCAAGCATCATTCCTCATTTTTATAAAAGCGTTCAGTATCGCTTGCCTAATGGCACCATGAAAAGAGTTGCTTATTATCTGGGATACTTTGAAGATCATCTGCCTGTGCATCAGGATGGTTTTGAGTATTTTGACTATCTTTTATTGACGTATAAGGAAGCTTTGGCTGTTTTAAAATATAAAAATAATAAAGATGTATTGATAGAAGCTGAAAGCTTTTTGAATCAGGGATGGAGCTTTTCTTTATGATAATTTGGCTGAAGCACACATACTAATCCCATAAAGGAGAAAAACTAATGATTGAAAAAGATACTGTAAGACTTTTAAGAGAATGTGATGCAGGGATTAAGATGGGCGTTGCTTCTATTGATGAGGTACTGGATAATGTGTCAGATGAGAAATTTAAAAAGTATCTCATGAGCTGTAAAGAAGAGCATATAAAACTTGAAAATGAAGTGGAACTGTCTTTAGATAGATATCAGGATGAAGGAAAAGAAGCAGGGGTCATGGCAAAAACGATGTCGTGGATGAAAACCAATGCTCGATTGGTCATGGATGAGTCAGATCATACGATTGCCGATATCATGATCGATGGCTGTCATATGGGGATCAAATCACTGAACCGTTATTTGAACCAGTATGAGGCTGCGGATGAAGATTCTAAGGAGATTGCTAAAAAATTGATTCATATCGAAGAAGAGTTAGCGAGTGAAATGTTTCAATATTTATAAGAATTTGTGAAAAAATTGATTAATTGTACAAATTAATTAAAAAAACCTTACCTTGATGATAAAAAATGCAAAGATAAAATTGACATTGTAATGATACTGTGTTATTTTTTTCATGGAGGTATATAAAACATATGAAAAAGTTATTTTCTTTATTAATGGCCGGTACGCTTGTATTTGCATTGGGCGCATGCAGTACGAAAAGTGAACCGGAAGTGAAGGAATTCGCTGCTGAATATGAGATGGAAGGAACGACATCAGCAGGTCTTCCAAAAAATGATACGTTTATCTTTGAAGGGGAAACAACAGACGGTATCATTACAAAGCTGAACTTTGATATCATTCGTAACAAAGGAATGGAAGGCGAATATTCAAAGAAAGACCTGTATGGATACGAAATGAACGTTTCTGATGGCGCTATTGAAGAGGTTGATGGCGTTCTTAATTTAACGAATTTATCGGCAAGCGGATATGTCGTATATCCGGGTACAGATACGGGTGCTCAGTTTATGGTAAGAGCTTCTTTGGACAATTTGACACCTGAATCTACTTTTGCGGATCTGGTTGTTTTTGACTTATCAACACAGAGTACGATGGAACTTGACAGAGCAATCGCCGCTTATTCTTATTTGGCTGCAGAGTCAGGTGTAGAAGAACTGACGGGTGATACATTGGTCATTGATTTAATGGCTGCATTTGATAAGCTGGTTGTTGATGGTGCTTTTGTGGCTGGCGAACAGCGTGTGTCTTATGCAGGATACAATGGCGGAAGAAGCTATGGTGAACAGATCGATGCGATCGTTGACTATATCCTTGCGAACAATATGACATTGGAAGATGTTTATGAAATGTTTAGAACGGTGAATCAGCAGAGCACACCGATTGAAGACAGAGATGTTATTTCGGGTGCTACGATTGCGTTTGTGGGTGACTTCCAGAGAATGGTATATCTTGCGATTCATGGTGAATTATTTGAAGGTGTAACGAATGCGACAGAAGCTGATGGCAACACGACGGTTGAAGTCGTTACACAGGGTTACGGTGGAGAAATTGAAACTCATGTAACATTTGACGCTGATAAGAAGATCACTGCTATTTCTGTTCGTGATGATCAGGAATCTGAAGGTGTAGGTGCTGTCTTGACAGCAGATGGTTCTGATTTCCTGAACTCTTTGATCGAAGGTCAGAGCGATATCGACAGTGTTGAGGTATCCAGTGGTGCCACGGTTACTTCAGAAGCATTGAAGAAAGCTGTTCAGTTAGCAATTGATTACATGAATGATAAATAAAAATTAAAGATATGACAGTCCTTGAAAAACAGGACTGTTTTCTTTTACTGATTTTGAAGAATATTTAATGATTTTCACTTAATTTTCAAAATAATATGAAGAATAATGGCTCGTTTTATTGTATAATATACCAGAGGTGGTTGAGTGTTTTCTTATCAGGATCTAAATGAAGCACAAAAGCAGGCGGTAACAGAAACAAATACGCATGTCCGTATCATTGCCGGTGCAGGCAGCGGAAAAACGAGGGTTATCATTAGCCGTATTGCTTATCTGATAGATGAAATAGGTATCTTGCCGTATCGCATTCTCGGCATTACCTTTACGAATAAGGCTGCAAATGAGATGAAGGAGCGTTTATTGAATAGCTTGGGTGACCGTGCAGGAGGAGTTTTTCTTTCCACGATTCACTCTTTTTGTGTTCGCTTTCTTCGCGAGGAAATCCATCATGTAAATTATCCCCGCAATTTTACGATCGTTGACAGTGATGATCAGAAAAGCATCTTAAAAGAAGCTTATAAAATGTATGGGCTGGATGTGAAAAGTTATAGCTATGCGGGAACCCTGGATTATATTGCCGGCTGTAAATGTAGTGATGTAACACCGCAGCAGGCATTAAAGATTGCTTCTCCTTATACAAGTGAATATGTACGAGCACAGGTGTATGGCTATTATGAGAGCCGTTTAAATGCGATGTATGCCTTGGATTTTGATGATTTATTGCTTTTCACAAGAAAAGTTTTACGGATGTATCCGGAAATTCGTGTGAAATGGCAAAAAAAGTTTGACTATATCCATGTGGATGAATTTCAGGATGTTGATAAGATACAATATGATATCATTCGTTTTATGGTGGGTGAGCAGACACGCTTATGTGTGGTTGGTGATCCGGACCAGACGATTTATACGTGGCGTGGGGCCGATGTGAATCTGATCATGAATTTTGAAAAGGATTTTTCACCTTGTACGACGATCATCTTAAATGAAAATTATCGTTCTACCCCGTCGATCCTCAAGGGAGCCAATAGCGTGATTGCGAATAATCGCAATCGTATCGAAAAAGATTTGTTTACGAATCTTCCGGATGAACAGAAAATTATTCATTATTCGGCATTTGAAGATGAACTGGAACCTGTCTGGGTAGCCGACCGTATCAGCAAATTAAAGATGGAGGGATATAGCTATCGTGATATTGCGGTGCTTTATCGCAGCAACTATCTTTCAAGAAGTCTTGAAAAGAGGCTGTTGGAAAAGAAGATCCCTTATCGTATCTATGGAGGCGTACGTTTCTATGATCGCGCGGAAATCAAAGATTCTTTGTCTTATCTGAGAATGCTGATTCATAATAATAGTGCGATCGATCTGGCATTGAAGCGTATCATCAATGTTCCGAAAAGAAGCATTGGCAATAAGACGGTTGAAAAGATCGAAGAGTTGTCGAGAAGTGAAAATATCAATATGTATGAGGTCATTAAAAGTCATGAGGTGTGCAAGGGAAAGAGTCTTGCGGCGATGAATGCTTTTATTGAACTTATAGAGAAATATCGCAATCTTGTCAACAGCATGTCGATTTCGATGCTGTTGGAGGCCTTGATGGAGGAGAGCGGCTATATTGCCATGCTTGAGGAAGAAAAGGAAACGGAGCGTATTGAAAATATCAAGGAATTGATCAATGATATTGAAGATTTTGAAGAAATGTATCCGGATGGAACATTGGATGAATATCTCCAGCAGATTGCTTTATATACAGATAAGCAGCAGGAGGATAGTGGTGAGTTTGTCCAGCTGATGACGATTCATGCCGCAAAAGGATTGGAATTTGATATCGTGTTTGTTTATAGTATGTCTGACGGTATCTTTCCGAGTGAGCGAAGTGTCAGTGAAGGTGGCAGGGAAGCCATGGAAGAGGAACGACGTCTGGCTTATGTAGCTTTTACCCGTGCCCGTAAGCAGCTTTATATCAGTGATGCGCGTGGTTACAGCTATGTGCTGGACCGGACGAAGCTTCCTTCCCGTTTTATTCGGGAAATTGATGAAGACTGTATCCTTCATTACGGCATGCAGCAGGAAAGTGAAGCTCTTCCAAAACAAATCGTTGTGGAAGATGACGGACGTGGACATGCGGTAAGAGAGAATGTCATCCGTTTGCGTAAGGGTGATTTGGTTACGCATAAAAGCTTTGGTGATGGGGTCGTCATTGATACTTCCAGAGGGATCTGGACGATTGCTTTTCAGAATAAGTTTGGTATCCGTAAGATCACGGCGAATCATCCGTCGATCACAAAGAAATAGGAGAGAATATGAGCAGAGAAAGAATATTGGAATTAAGAGAGATCCTGCGAAGACTTTCAAGAGAGTATTATGAATTGGATTCGCCAAGTGTCAGTGATCAGGAATATGATCGTTATATGCAGGAACTGATCGATCTGGAGAATGAATATCCGGATATGGCTGATCCGTCCTCTCCTACCCAAAAGGTTGGCGGAGAAGTATTAGAAGGTTTTGTGAAGGTGGCCCATAAGACAAGGATGATTTCTTTGGCCAATGCCTTTAATTATGAAGATCTGGTTGCTTTTGATGAGAGAGTGCGCAAGGTAGTGCCGGATGCGACATATCAGGTTGAATTGAAGATGGATGGGCTGGCGATGAGCCTGCATTATGCAAATGGTCAATTCAGACAGGCCGTTACACGTGGGGATGGCAATGTAGGAGAAGATGTGACAAGCAATGTCAGAACGATTGCCTCGATTCCGATGACCATTCCATATCAGGATGATCTGGAAGTACGTGGTGAGGTCATCATGCCGAAAGCTGTTTTTGAAAAGCTGAATGAGGAAAGAAAAGAAAAGGGTGAAGAACCTTTTGCCAATCCGCGTAATGCGGCGGCAGGAAGCATTCGTCAATTAGATTCTTCGATTGCCAGGAAAAGGAAATTAGATGCTTATTGGTATTTTTTAATGGATGCGCAGGCATTGGGATGTCATACGCAAAGTGAAGCCTTGGCTTTTTTAGATCAAAACGGCATCAAGACGAATCCTTTGCGTCGCGTTTGTAAAGATATTGATGAGGCATGGGTGTTTATTCAGGAAATGACTCAGAAAAGAAATGATCTTCCATATGATATCGATGGTATGGTCCTTAAGGTCAATGAGCTTGACCGATGGGAAGAAATCGGGGAAACGGTCAAATCACCAAAATGGGCGATTGCCTATAAATTTCCGGCAGAAGAAGTCATCACTCGTTTGAAGGATATCAAGATTACCGTAGGACGCACCGGTAAGATCACACCTAATGCGGTATTGGAGCCGGTACGTGTGGCAGGAAGCCTGGTCAGTGCGGCTACGTTACATAACGAAGATATGATCAAAGCCAAGGATGTGCGGATCAATGATTTTGTGGTGATCCATAAAGCGGGGGACATCATTCCAGAGGTTGTGCGTTCATTACCGGAACGTAGGGATGAGCATTCTCAAAAATATGTTTTTCCTACGCATTGTCCGATCTGTCATTCACCGTTGGTACGCTATCCGGATGAGGCGGCCCATTACTGCATCAATCAGGACTGCCCGGCGAGGGTGAGTGAATCGATCATTCATTTTGCGTCAAGAGAAGCGATGAATATTGATACGTTGGGAAGCAAGCGCGTGGAACTGTTTTGCGCAAAAGGGATCCTGAAAAGCGTTGAAGATATTTATACGCTGAAGGATAAGCGAGATGAGCTGTTAGGGCTGGATGGCTTTAAGGAAAAAAGTGTGGATAAGCTTTTGAATGCGATTGAAGAGAGCAAGAAGAATCCTTTGGAGGATCTTGTTTTTGGTTTAGGTATCCGTCAGGTTGGCAAAAAAGCGGCTCGTATCTTAGCACAGCATTTTAAGACGATGGATGCTTTGATGCAGGCGGATAAAGAAGAATTGACGAATATTCGTGATATTGGTGAAATTACGGCTATCAGCATTCTGGATTTCTTTGGCCTGGAAAGCAACCGTCAGATGATCGAAAAATTGCGTTTGGCAGGTTGTCGCATGGACAGTGATGAGGTACAGACCAATGAAAGTATGTTCACAGGTAAAACGGTCGTATTGACAGGCAGCTTGCATTTATTTACACGTGATGAAGCACGCGGCTTGCTGGAAAGGCTGGGGGCGAATGTTGCTTCGAGCGTATCGAAAAAGACAGATCTTGTCATTTATGGTGAAAATGCTGGAAGCAAGCTGGAAAAAGCGTTACAATTAAATGTATCTGTCATGGATGAAGCGACTTTTATGGAAGAGGTGAACAAGTATGAAAATCAGTAAACTGTTTTCACTTTTGCTGCTGGGCTCGCTTTTATTAAGCGGTTGTCGTCAGGATAATACTGATGAGGACCGGGTTACCGTTGAGCCGTTGAGAGAAGGTGATTATGGTTATTCTATGCCGTATGTGAATTCATCTACCAGTGTGATTCATTCGAAATATGGTTCCAATAAATTAGATAAATATTTTATGGGGCAGCAGGGATTGGAGCTTGCGAAAAGCTATTTTGATCCGAATACGACTTATGCTTCAGAAGGTAATATCCTTGATGCGAGTGAGCTGGAACGTTTTGATTCCAGCTTAAGAGGATTGGGATTATTGAAATATAAGACAGATTACAATCCGAAAGGGCTGAATCCGGAAAAGGGAACTTATGTCGAAAGCGGTACAGGCATCGATATGTATGATGCGATCATTGTCAGTGATGTCTATGAAGTAGATTTTGTCGATCAGAATGGTGATTATGTGGGCTTTCAGTTTACGATCGTCATGAATCAGAATATCACTTATTCAGTGGCTCAGACCAATGAAGATGGCAGTGCTGCGATTGATGAGAATGGAAACGTGATCCTGCAAAGCGGTACGCAGACAGGTCAGATGAGCAATGAGCAGTTATTCAATTACGGCAGCTTAGAGGCCGGTCAGCGACTGGTCAACTATTTGCGTAATAACCATCCGGAGGTAGGGAATCTTCCGATTCATGTCCTCTTATATAAGACGGTAAGCTCAGACAGCATGACAAGCGGCGGATTTATCGGTCAGAGCTATGTTACGACGCGTTCATCGACTTCATATGAGCGTTTGACACAGGAATGGGCGTTTGCGCCAAGTGCCCGTTTATCTGAGCTGGACAGCGTATTGGCAAATCAGATATCAACGGTGAAGAGCACGTTGTTTGAGAATTTTCCAAATGAAGTAGGATTCTATGGAAGAGTATTTTTTATAGATAATATGGCTGATGAAGTGGAGATTGAAATTAATATGCGTGGTAAGACATATGTGGAAATTCAAAGCCTGATTCAGTATATGGTTACACTGGCACCGGATATTAATGAAAATAACTGTGAATTAAATGTTCATATAAAGAGTGATGGTGATACGGTGGCATTGATACATCGTGATAAGAATAGTGAAACGATCACGACTAGCTTGATATAAGGAGGAGCCATGGAGAAATTTAGTAAGGAAATGCTGAGAAAGCTGGCAAACCAGGTCATGTTTGACCTGAATGATCAGGAATGTGAAGAATTGCAGGAGGAGTTTGAAACTTATCTGAAGCAGCTGGAGCTTCTTAATAAGATCGATACGGAACATGTAGAAGAGATGGTTTATCCGTTTGAAGCACCGACTTCTTTTATCCGTAATGATGATGAGGTATATGCGATCTCGCAGGAAGATGCGATGAAAAATGTGCCGCAGGCCAGTGAGAATTATGTTGTGGTACCAAAGGTGGTGAAATAATGAAGATACAGGAATTTACGAAGGATGTTGAAAAGAATGTAGGAAGATGTGCTGCTTTAAGTGAAAAAGCACAGAAGAAGCTGAATGCGATCGTTACCTTTATTGACCACAGCGAACAGATCGAAGCAGTGAAAAAGATGGATCCATCTCTTCCTTTATACGGTGTGCCGATTGCCATCAAAGATAACTTTAATACGAAAGGAATCCGTACAACGGCCAGCTCACGTATCTTGGATAACTATGTGCCGATTTATGATGCAACGGTGATCAAAAAGCTGAAGGATGCCGGTGCCATCTTGTTTGCGAAGACAAGCATGGATGAATTGGGCATGGGTGGTACGAATTTAAATGCTTATACGGGAAAGGTCAACAATCCTTATGATGTAAGCCGTATATCAGGAGGAAGCAGTGGCGGCAGTGCCGCTTTGGTAGCAGAAGGCGTTGTTCCGGTAGCGATGGGAACCGATACGGGAGATTCGATCCGTAAACCGGCTGCCTATTGTGGTGTCGTAGGTTTTAAACCGACCTATGGACGGATTTCACGCTATGGTGTCATTCCTTATGCTTCAAGCCTGGATCATGTGGGCTTTTTTACGACTTGCATTGAGGATGCCGCAAGGATGCTTGAGGTGTGTGCCGGCAGAGATGATCATGATATGACTTCCTCTTATGAGAAAGTAGAAGAATATGAGAAAAATTTAAACAGTGATATCCGAGGAAAGAAAATTGCTATTCTGGAGAATGTCATGAATTCGATCGAGGATCAGCGTATCGTTGATAATTTCAATGAGGTGATCCTAAAGCTTGAGAAACGGGGAGCGATCGTGGAAAAGGTCAGCATGGATGAAACCCTGCTTCAGACCTTGCTGCCGGTTTATCTGATCATTGCCAATGCGGAAGCCTGTGCCAATCATTCTAATTTAGACGGTGTCCGTTTTGGTATGCGTGAAGACGGAAATGACCTGGAAGAAATCATGATCAATTCCAGAACGAAGGGCTTCTCAAGTGCAGTCAGAAAAAGATTTGTTTTAGGAAGCTATTCGCTGTTTGTGGAAAATCAGGAAAAGCTGTTTAGAAAAGCACAAAAGGTTCGCCGGGTAATCGTGGATGAATATAGAAAGATTTTGGAGAAGTATGACTGTGTGATTGCCAGTGCGGCACCAACGATCGCACCTCATCCTGAAGACAGCGTGGGTGAAAAGATGAGTGATACCTATCTGGTTGCGGAAAACTTCATGATCTTGGGAAATATGTCAGGATATCCGTCATTGACTCTTCCTAGTGGTTTTGTGGAAGGATTGCCGATCGGTATCAATGTGACAGCAAAAGCATTCGATGAACAAAATCTTTTGAATATCTGTAAAGCAATCGAAGAGGAAACAGGGCTTGAAAATCATACGGCAGGAGGTAGCTATGAACTTTGAAACGATAATCGGAATTGAGATCCATTGTGAATTAAAGACGCATACGAAAATGTTCTCACAGGGACCGGTCAGCTTTGGCGAAAGTGCAAACAGCTGTGTCAATGAGATCGATTTAGGTATGCCGGGAACCTTGCCGTGTTTAAATAAGCATGCGGTAGAATTAGCTTTGAGAGCTTGTATGGGCACTCATTGTGATATCGATCCATTAGTGAAATTTGATCGTAAAAATTATTATTATTCCGATCTTCCGAAAGGCTTTCAGATCACACAGCAGTTTCATCCGATCGGAAAAAACGGATATATCGAAATTTCAACGGAAACAGGTACCAAGAAGATCCGTTTAAATCGTATTCATATGGAAGAAGATACGGCTAAACAATTTCATACGAATTTTGGTACGCTGATTGATTTTAACCGTGCCGGAACACCGCTGATCGAAATTGTATCCGAGCCGGATATTCGCAGCGGTAAAGAGGCTGCTGCCTATGTGGAAGAATTAAGAAATATGCTTTATTATCTTGGGGTGAGCGACTGCCGTATGGAAGAGGGAAGCATGCGTTGTGATGTGAATATCTCCCTTCGTCCGGAAGGCTCAGAGATCTTTGGTACCAAGACGGAAATCAAGAATTTGAATTCGATCAGCAATGTCCAAAAAGCAGTTGATTATGAGGTAGAACGTCAGACCCGTTTGCTTTTATCGGGTGAAAAGGTGGAACAGGAAACCAGACGCTTTGATGAAGCAACCAAAACGACGGTGCTGATGCGTAAGAAGGAAGGAAACGTTGATTATAAATTTTTCCCGGAACCAAATATTTTTCCGATTCAATTAGATGAAGCATGGTTCGAACAGATTCGTGCCACTCAGCCGCAGCTGCCATCACAGCGTAAAGAAAAATATATGCAGGAATATGGTTTAAGTGAGTATGATGCCAATACATTGACACAAACAAAAGAGCTCAGCGATTTCTATGATGAGGTCGTAAAACATACAAAAGAATATAAGCTTGCCAGCAATTGGTGCATGGTAGAATTGATGGCAGTATTGAATAAAGAAAATATCAGCTTTGACGATAACCCATGTTCTCCTGTTTATCTTGCGGAAATGATCGAGATGGTCAGCAAGGGTGAGATTTCATCAAAACAGGCCAAAGTTGTATTTGAAGAAATCATGAAGGGCAAGGATCCGAAGAAGGTCGTTGAAGAGAAGGGAATGAAACAGATTTCTGATCCAAATGAAATTCTTAAGCTTGTCACTCAAGTATTAGATGCCAATGAACAGGCCATTCTTGACTTTAAAAATGGTAAGGGCCGTGCTGCCGGTGCTTTGGTCGGACAGGTAATGAAGCTGAGCAAGGGACAGGCAAATCCAAAGCTTGCTAATCAAATTTTAAATGAGGAATTGAAGAAACGTTAAAAATCAAGTACAATAGAAGCAAGGAGCTGATTTTATGCCAAAAGAAAAAAGAAACGTGAATGAAAAAACTAGCGTTAAGAAAAAACCGCATATTGTACTGGGGTTAGTTATAGTTATACTTTTCATTCCTATTGTGATTCTGGCAGCCATCCTGGTAAGTTCACTTGAGGATTCATCGCAGCCGGTCGTAGGAAGCCGTTATCAGAATGAATTAGATCCGGCCATTACGGAAGAGAATATTACATCGTTAGAGAATGCCTTGGTTTTTGATGGAACAGATTCTGTTCAGGTAAATTTTAAGACGGCCCGTGTGGCGATTCTGATTGATACGAATGATGATATGTCTGCTGACAGCATCAACAATCTTATCCAGCAGGCTTATGCGAAAGTAAATGAGGTACTTCCGATTGAAACATATTTTACGAATCGCAGTGATGGTGAGAATTATGTCAAGATGTATGATTTACAGATCGATGCCTACAATGTCATCAGCGGAGATAATCAAATCCATTATGTTTTGACAAAGACGGGCGCTCAGGATGAACCGCTGTTAGAGCTTGTCAGTTCGCCAAAAAATGAAGAAGTGGCGAATGATGTTCAGAATCAAAATGCAAATGAAGGAGAATAAAAAGGGCGATGCCCTTTTTTAACACATTATGAAAAAGAATGAGAAATTTATAGGAAAATGTGAAAGCTATACTTATGATGGTTTGGGAGTCGTTAAATATGAAAAGATACCTGTTTTTGTGAAAGATATGTTAGCTGGAGAAACAGGTGAGATCATTATTACGAAAGTATTGAAGAATTTTTCTTATGGGCGCTGTTTACAGCTTTTAGTATGCAGTCAAGAGCGTGTACGGCCGCTATGCCCGGTCTATAAAGCATGTGGCGGATGTCAGCTTTCACATCTCTCAGCAACTGCTCAGAAGGCTTTTAAAAGACAAAGGGTACAGGATTGTATCGCCCGTATCGGTAAGATAGATCTTGAAGTTGAAGATGTCTTGTCCATGGAGCATCCTTTTTACTATAGAAACAAGGGACAGATTCCTGTAGGTGTAAAAGAGGGTCAGGTCATCTGCGGCTTTTACCGTATTCATTCAAATGATATCATCGATATGGATGAGTGTCTTATCCAGCATCCGCTCATCAATGAAATGGTAGAGATCATCAAGGCACAGCTTCAAAAATTTCAGATTGGCAGTTATTTCCGTCATCTTTTGATCAAGGTTGGCTTTGAAAGTAAGGAAATGATGGTTGTGCTGATCGTCAGAGAAGAAAAGATTCCTCATTTAAAGGAATTAGTGGAAGCTATAAGTCAGAATAAATATGTGAAATCGGTGATCATGAACCTGAATCAGAGAAATGACAATGTTATTTTAGGTGATAAAGAAACTCTTTTATATGGAAAGCCAACAATTCAGGATACTTTGATGGATCTTACATTTAATATATCCTCAAAATCCTTTTATCAGATCAATCCTCTGCAAACATGTGTCTTATATGAAAAAGCTGTGGAATTTGCGAATCTTACAGGAAAAGAAACGGTATTGGATTTATATTGCGGTATTGGTACGATTTCTTTGTTTATGGCAAAGAAAGCAAAGCATGTGATCGGGATTGAGATTGTGGAAGATGCAATCAAAGACGCAAAGAAAAATGCTGAGCTTAATCAAATCAGCAATGTTGAATTTATATGCAGTGATGCCGGCACCTTTGCTTCTGAAATAGCTAAAAATGGTCAGCATTTAGATGTGATCTGTGTCGATCCGCCTCGCAAGGGATGTGATCAAAAAACATTGGAAAGCATCTTAAAAATGAGTCCACAACGCATTGTTTATGTTTCCTGTGATCCTGCAACACTGGCCCGAGATCTTTCTTTCTTATCTCAAAACGGTTATGAAGTAAAGAAAGTACAACCGGTTGACATGTTTCCGCAAACGACATCAATAGAAAACGTCTGTTTGATAGTAAGAAAATAAAAGTGCAAATAAGCCTATGAATGAAGGATATTTTAAAGATAGAATGATGAAAATTGTAGATCCTCCAAAAATGAGCATCAACTGATACTAAATGGATAATTGCCTGGTTTTCAAGAAATCGGGCATTTTTATATGGAATATTGGTAGAAAAAGTGTTCCTGAAAATTGAGGAATTTGCATAATCAGATTTTCATATAAATTTAGGTAAAATTAGAAAAAAGATGTTTTCACCAAGGAATAACTATACCCAAACATGGTTAACTTCAAGCATTAAAGGTCAATAGAAAACGTCTGTTTGATAGTAAGAAAATAAAATTACAAATAAGCCTATGAATGAAGGATCATTTTAAGATTATGATGATCATATGCTCTTCACAATGAATATCAAATGAAGTAAATAGATAGATGCCTGGTTTTTCAAAAAAATCAGGTTTTTAATTTTGATTCATTAAAAATTATGTAGAAACAAGAATTGTTTTATAGAAATATATAGAAGTGATTCAAAATCAATATTAGTTCGAAAGTAAACTAGAATTAAAAACTCGTTCGTTTCAATTTCAGTCGTAATAATTGGATAAAGAGATATTCGAATCAGTTTCTTATATTTATTGAATGCAGGTGCTCTTATCATTTTTTGGACTATGATAATGGAATTATGATATAATATCAAAAACAGGAGGTAGATATAATGATTAAATATATTAAAGGAGATTTATTTTCCTCTCCTGCACAAGTATTAGTTAATACAGTTAATTTAGATGGAGTTATGGGAAAAGGAATTGCTTTAAAATTTAAACAATTATATCCGGATATGTTTAAAAGATATCAATGGTTTTGTGATAATAAAATACTCGAAATTGGAAAGCTTTGGCTATATAAAAGTGAAAATAAATGGATTCTCAATTTTCCAACAAAGGTTCATTGGAGAAATCCTTCTAAGATTGAGTATATAGAAAAGGGATTGCAAAAGTTTGTTACCACTTATAAAGATAAAAATATTACATCAATCGCTTTTCCTAAATTAGGTTGTGGTAATGGCGGCTTAGATTGGAATGATGTTAAACCAATAATGGATCAATATTTAAAGAATTTACCTATAGATATTTATGTATATGAAGGTGAGTATATTACTGGGAAAGAATTTAAAAATATTAAAGAAATGAAAGCCTGGCTGGCACAATATCCCAAAGATTTAAGTTATCTTGAATTTAAAAATGATATTTATACATTGGCAAATGATGAAAATATAGATATTCGTCATATTGATGAAGAGGAACTTTCTGAGTTTTGGTCAATATTAAAAAATTCGGGATTCATCTCTATGGATAATATTTCAATGGATGAACGAGTGATCTTTGAATTAGCGTCTAAGTTAGAATATGTAATTCCATGTCAAATTAGTAATGGTCTTAATGGAAGTATCAAGGATTCTTTACAATTGAGACTGCCATCGGAGGATAACCTATGTCAAAATCAGATGAGTATTTAGAAATTTTGCGAAAAGCATCTGAAGTAGCATACATAAAATGGTGGCCTAAGTATGTTTATCATTACACTGATATAAATAATGCAATTAATATTTTAGAAGATGGAAAAATATATTCTAGAAACAAGGCAGTAAATAGAATGATAAATGAAAACGCAGGTTTAGAAATATTAAATCATACAGAAGATGAGATCTTCGATTACGTCAGATTTTATTTTCGACCAAAAACTCCGACACAGTATCGCAATGAAGGATTTATTCCACAAGATTGTAAACAATACAATAATTCAAATGTTCCCGTACTGGTATTTTTTGTTTTTGAAGCAAAAGATATGCTTGCTATGGAGAAAACGAAATTTTCTGAAATAGCTTTGGCAAATACAGGAAGTCATTTAACGAATGATATAAATGATTTTAGAAAGTTTGATTTTAGAAAAATATATTCTGGGGGAGGATACAAAGGTGAGAATCTAACTCCATATCGTAGAGCTGAGCTTGTTATTCCCGATGAATGCGATTTAAGGTTTTTAAAACATATCTGGTGTAGATCTAGTGCGGAATATGCTTCATTACGCACGATGTTAAAAGAGAGAAATATCTATGATAGATATAAGAATATTATTGGAGTAAAGGAATATGATTCAGGATTATTTTTTAAAGAAGGTCTTTATGTTTCTCATGTGAATTTATCTATAAATAAGGCAGAGATTCTTTATATAAATACTCATTTGGTGAATGATTCCAATGTAGATATTAAATATGTAATACAAGTAGGAAATCAAAAAATTGAGTCAAAAACAGTGCATGTTTTACAATCAAGAATTGATTTTAGCAGAAGTGAAATTCAAAATTTAATTAAACAAAATAATGGAGAATATATTTTTCAAATATTCTTTGATAACTGTTTAGTTTATTTTAATAAATATTCTGGGGCAGAAAGTGATTTGGATGAATTGCCATATTAGAATAAATTGAAAAAATACTATCGCTACGAAATAACTGCGATTATTTATGGTTAACTTTAAACAGTGAAGTCACATTGAATGTGTGAACCTGATAGTAAGGAAATAAAAGGACCAAAAAGCTTATGAATAAGGGATATTTTGAAGATTGAATGATAAAAATTATAGATTCTTCAGAAATAGACATCAACTGCCTGGTTTTCATGAAAATCAGGCATTTTTATATGGAATATTGGCAGAAAAGTGTTCCTAAAAAATTGAGAAATTTGCATAATCAGAATTTCATATAAATTTAGTTATATTAGAAAAAAGATATTTCCGCCAAGCAATAACTGTACTCAAACATGGTAAACTTCAAGCATTAAAGGTCAATAGAAAATATCTGTTTGATAGTAAGAAAAGAGAGTGAGAATATGCTTAAAATAATGGTTAATTTGAAGATTGAATAATGAAGTTTATTTACTCTTCAAAATAGATACCAATTAATACTAAATAGAAAAATACCTGATTTTTGAACCAGGCATTTTAAATAAAATCATGATGAAAAAGTGTTCTTAAAAGATATATTTTTTTATTATATTGATTTTTACGAATACGTGTTTCACCGATAATGAAATAATCAATGAACCAGGCTACATATATTGAAATGGTGATGAGTATAAAATGTGTGTAAAAATTAGTGAATGGTAAATGTAAAAAATAACAAAGTGAGCTTCCTTATATTGACATAAAAAAGACGGAGATTATAGAATACAAACGGTAATACCACAAGGAGGAAAAAGTTGATGAAAAAACTTTCGAAGCTGTTAGTTGCTTTTGCGATGACTATCGGTTTGGTTGCTTGTTCCAATGAGTCAGGAATAACTGATGAAGCGACAACTATCACGATTTGGCACACTTTCACTGAAAATCATGAAGCAATGTTGAAACAGATTGCTGCTGATTTTGAAAGTGAGCATGAAAACATTAATGTAGAAGTTATTGGAGGATACGATCCTAATACATATGAATCAGTAATTACTGATGCTGTCGCAAACGGTGTAGCACCTAATCTTGTATTCAATTTTTCTACTTTCGCAAATACTTTTGATGGTCAGGATGTTTTAATCCCATTTGATGATTACTGGGATTTTGATTATGCTGATCTCACTACACCAGCTGTCTATGCCGAAGCTACTAACTTCTCTGATGGAAAAGTGCATATTGTTCCGGTTTATACATCAGGACCTGTTTTATTTGTAAACAAGACGCTCTATGATCAGGTAGGAGCAGAAATTCCTACGACTTGGGATGAAGTAAAAGAAACTTCTAAGAAGATCTATGAAGAAACAGGTGTTGTAGGATTTGCGGTAGATTCATTAACTGATCTGGCACAGATTTTGATTTACCAATCTCATGAAGGACAGATCGTAGATCTTAAAAACAAAGAAGTTGCTTTCAATGATGATAAGACTCTTGAATGGGTTGAATGGTGGGCAGAAGGTGTACGTGAAGGATATTTCCAGGTTACTGCTCAGAGTGCTGACGGGTATAATTCAGGAGATCTGAACAGTGGTTTGGTTGCCTCTTATATTGGCTCCTGTGCTGGTATGCCTTATCTTGATCTTTCAAATATCAATGGAGATTTGCAGGTTGTAAGAGTTCCGATGATAGCTGATGCTGAATATGAAAATGCAGGTTCGATTTCAAATCGCGGTGCTATCGGATTCAAGGGTACTGAGGCTCAAAATCAGGCTGTGGCTGATTTTGTTGAATACTTTATTAGCCGCAATTCTGAATGGGTACAAGCAATTAGTGCTAATTCACCTTATACAGAAGTTTTAGAAGATGAAAGCTATCAAAAATTCATTCAATCGAATCCTGCTTTACAGGCATTAGAAGATCAGTTAGAGGTTTCATTTGTTGCTCCGGTGTTTAAAGGTTCTACTGAAATGCGTAACCAATTAAATGAGTTATTTAAAGGACCGGCTGATCCATCCTTCGATGCTGCAACGGCTTTACAAAATGCTGCTGATAGAACAAATGCAGCAATGCAAGCTGAATAAATACATAAAATATAAAGGTTAATATATACTTATTTAGGCTGTTGACAAAGGTGTTGACAGCTTTTATTAACGTTAAGAAAGTCAAGATGAGATATGTATTTCCATGATCATAGATGGTTAACGGCCATATTGGCAGTCTTATTGAAAATGGCTATGTCATAGTAAGAAAAAAGAATAACATAAATCTTAAAAAACGAAGAATAAAATTTATACACTCTAAAAAAAGGTATCAATCAATACTAAAGAAATGCCTGATCGTTAGAAAATGCGGCTTTTTTAATTAAGTGTTTATGAAAAAGGATTGAAATACGACCAGCCAATTGATAAATTAATTATTTGTATAAAGGAAAGAAATCATCATAAAGGATATTCTCAAAAAACATATCAAAAAAAATTAATATATGTTGACAATGATCTTTTTAAAGGGTATGATGAATACATCAAAATAATTTGATGTGAGGGATGGTATGGTAGATTATTCAAGAGATGTAAAAATATTTAAAGCGCTTTGTGATGAAAAAAGATTGAATATTTTAAATCATTTAAAAAGTGGAGAGAAATGTGCCTGTGTTTTGATTGATTATATGAATATAGGGCAGTCTGCCTTATCTTATCATATGAAGATACTATGTGATTCTGGTATCGTGGTAAGCAGACAGGAGGGGAAATGGACGCATTACAGAATCAGTAAATCAGGTAGTGAGTATGCAGCAAAACGCTTACTGGAATTAACTTCACAAATAGGCAGTAATTAATTGAATCTAGTTTATATGAGTCATCTGAAGATGGCTTTTATAAGTGTTATCACATCAAAAAAATTTGATATGAAATGAGGAGGGGTTTCTTGGAAACATTAAATTTGTTGTGGAATTTTTTTCAAGATCAGATATTGAAAATGAAATGGTTGAATGATCTCATTGGTTCTATCTTATCTGAAACAGGATTGGATATGGATCAGCGTATCGGAGGAAGCATTCAGTTTTTTGTATATGACATATTTAAAATTACGATTCTGCTGTGTATCTTAATATTTATCATTTCATATATACAATCTTATTTTCCACCGGAAAGAAGTAAGAAGATATTAGGAAGATTTCATGGTATAGGTGCAAATATCATGTCTGCTTTATTAGGAACAGTGACACCTTTTTGTTCATGTTCTTCTATTCCTTTGTTTATTGGATTTACCGGTGCAGGTCTTCCGCTGGGGGTAACCTTTTCATTTCTAATATCTTCGCCGATGGTTGATCTGGGAAGCCTGGTCTTGCTGATGAGCATTTTCGGTACAAAAATTGCTTTAGTTTACGTTGTGCTCGGACTCTTTATTGCAGTTGCCGGCGGGACATTGATAGAAAAAATGCATATGGATCAATATGTAGAAGAATTTGTGAAAAATGCAAGTAATATTGATATTCATTCTCCTTCCTTAACCAAAAAAGAGAGGGTTCAATTTGCAAGGGAACAGGTTCATGAAACTTTTAAGAAAGTTTTTCCATATATTCTAATCGGTGTTGGAATTGGCGCAATTATTCATAACTGGATTCCGGAAAGCTGGATCGAAAGCATATTAGGAAGCAAAAATCCATTTGGTGTTGTTTTGGCAACACTTGTAGGAATTCCTATGTATGCTGATATTTTTGGAACGATACCGATTGCTGAAGCTTTGCTTGCAAAGGGTAGTGAATTGGGAACAGTTTTATCATTTATGATGGCAGTTACCACACTAAGTCTTCCCTCCCTGATCATGTTGAAAAAAGCTGTAAAACCAAAACTGTTAGCTTTATTTATCGGAATATGTGCCATGGGGATCATCATAGTTGGTTATGTATTTAATATTTTTAGTGCATTATTTATATGAAAAGGAGATATCAGACGATGAAATTATTTAAAAGAAGCAATCGAGAAAACGCATGCTGTTGTGCTGGTCAGTGTACAGAAGAAAATATGCAAAAGGCTGAAAGCCAAAAGGAGGGGGCAGGAATTAAGATTCTCGGATCAGGATGTACGAAATGTATCCAATTAGAAAAAGCAGCAAGGCAGGCAGTACAAGAATTAAATCTTGATCTTAAAATAGAACATATTACAGATTTTGCCCAAATTGCAAGTTTTGGTGTCATGTCTACTCCTGCTTTAGTGTTAAATGGCAAGGTAGCATCTTATGGTAAAGTTTTATCGGCAGACGAAATTAAGGACATTTTAAAGCATAATTAAATTATTTATTCAAAAGAATAGTTATGGATATCACTGGTATGTAAACATCGTTTTGATGATAGTATTTATAAGATGATTCAACGTGATTTGCATATCGTTAAGCCATATGGAAGATGTCTGGAGGTGATGAATCATTGATGCATTAAGTTTTGTGTTTGATATTACAATGAGGTGATAATAAATTAAAAGTGCAATTCGCTTGTATAGGCATAAAAATTATATATAATAGACTTGTGAGAAAGGAGAAAAACATATGAAAGATGTTAAGTTTTTTAGATGTAGTCATTGCGGTAATATCGTAGAGATGGTAAACAATGTAGGTGTTCCTATTTTTTGCTGTGGAGAAAAAATGGAGGAATTAGTACCAAATACAAGTGATGGAGCAGGAGAAAAGCATGTACCTGTGGTAAGCGTAGAGGGTGACAATGTTGTTGTACGTGTAGGCAGTGTGGATCATCCAATGCTTCCTGAACACTTCATCCAGTGGATCTATGTACAGACAAACCTGGGTGGTATGAAAAAAGTCTTGAATCCAAATGAAGGACCTACTGCTTCATTTAAATTAGCAGAAGGTGAAAGTGTTGTTGCGGTTTATGAATACTGCAATCTGCATGGTCTTTGGAAAACAACTCTTTAAGTCATTGAATTAAGCAAGCAGACATATGTCTGCTTTTATAATGCATTGATCTATAAGAAGAAACGACATGAAATATCAATTTATTCATTATGGATAGAGTATTATAGAAAAAGAAAGATTATAGGGGATCATGATGAAAGAGATATTCGATATATTCCTATATTATATTTGTAAATATTTATGAAACTAATTGCTTATATATGTTTTTTAATTCGACGCATATCAGAAAAAGGAAAGAGTTATAGCCCGATGCTTATCATTTTAGGAAGTGTTAGCATTCTTACGATAAGTTTAAGTGCTGTGATTATGAGTTATTTTATAAATAATGCCAATTCAAATTTCTTACTTATGTTTTCGGGATTAAAGAGCATATATATTATGGGCTGGATTTTTTTATCATTAGGATGCCTTATATTGTTTTATCAGTTATTATTTGATGAATCATAGAATAAAAGCTCATGCAACTTTAGCTTGCATGAGCTTATTTTTATCACTCAGAATGTTCTTTGATAATTCTTTTTAATGACCGATCCAATTTTCTACATAGCCGCAGTTACAGCATACAAAGCGGATCACCGGTATCTTTTTAAACAACGTGATTGATGTGGTATAAATATTATTTTCGGATCATCAGGGATATGTATGATATCTGTGGATTGACATTTAGGACATGTTCCTGAAGTTTTCATCGTGAGCTCCTATTTTTATTGTGAATTTTTAAAGGTATCACAAATAAGTGGTTAGATCCATAGAATCGTCTCTTTTAAATATAAAGATTTTAAAACTCTTTTCGTATAAGCATTTTGATTTGATCGATGATTTATCATAGATAGGAATTATTGAACTTGAATTGATAATGATCTTCATATATCTTTTCCTCCTAGGATACAAACAGTAAATAACTGTTGTCGAGTGTTGTATAGTATTTATTTACAAAAGCTAAAGAAACAGAGTAAAAAATATGGTAAAATGAATCCATCTTATAGTGGAGGTATAATGATGCAGTATGAATGTAAAATAACCGTATTAGAAACTAAAGTATTCCCTGAATACCAAGAAAAATATCTTGCTGATCCGCATTCAGGTCCATGTCCTTTTTTTAAAGCAGGTGATACGTTTCTTTTAAAAAGAACACCGGAACAGGATGATTTTTATCATCTGATGAATGGAAGGTTTTGTGGTGAAGCATGGGATGCCATCAGCCGGTATGTATATGCTGCTTTACAGGGAGGCTCGATCATGCGTAAATGGACCAATGATGACAGAATGATGATTGCCTGTTGCAATGACGGAACAAGACCTGTGATCTTTAAAATTGAAAGAATTGATATTCCGGAAACAGAAGAAGAAAGAGAGTGGCTTGAAAAACAAAATTTTAAGAATAGTGCCAGTGATGCTTATACTGGTTAATGATATCGTTATTTTACGTAAATAAAACCTGTGATCATGTTGATTCACAGGTTTATTGTATTATAAAAGAATTGTTTTTAAATATAAGCTAACGAAAAATTTAAAATCTGAAAATGATTCCTATCATCAAAGAAATAATAATTAAAATAATTGGATGAAGATTCTTGTATTTAAGACTGACAAAATATAGAAAGCAAAATAAAGCAATACTTTTCCAATTGATAAATTCAAAAGCAAAGCTTTGTTCAGTAAAAAAGACAGACATAAATAAACTGATAGTTGCGGATGCGATAAAAGCAACAACTGCAGGCTTAAGGCCATTAAAAATAGCCTGAACGATTTTTGCTTTTTTAAACCGTTGTAAATATACAGCAATGATACTGATGACAATGATGCTTGGAGCTACCAGACTTAAAGTAGCTGCTAAGGCTCCAACGATTCCGGCAATATCATATCCGACATAAGTCGCCATATTCACACCCATAGGACCGGGCGTAGACTCGGAAACAGCAATCATCATAGAAAGGGTATCAATGGTGAACCATCCATATTTTTCACCGATTTCATATAAGAAAGGAACAGTAGCAAGACCTCCACCTACGGCAAACAGCCCCGTTTTAAAAAATTCGATGATCAGATAAAACAGCTCATTCATTTTTTAACCACCCTGCCTTTGTCATGACGATACCAAGCACAGCAGCTAAGATCACAAGCCAGACGGTTGATAAATCAGTCAGGATAGAAGCGAATAAAGCCGTGAAGAAAATAACGAATGACGCTATATTTTTAATGCTTTTATTCCACAGGTTCCTGATTGCATTGATCATTAGAACACAAACGGCTACATTGATGCCTTTCAAGGCGCTTTGAATGATCGGGATATCAGAAAAATTTGAAATCAATGAAGCTATTAAAAGAATGATGATGATAGAAGGTGAGATTACTCCCAATGTCGCAACGATTCCTCCGATCACTCCTTTTTGATAAAAGCCTATGAAGGTTGCTGTATTTACTGCAATGATTCCCGGAGTACACTGACCAATGGCATAATAATCCATAATTTCGTCTTCGGTCGCCCAGTGATGTTTTTCGATGACTTCTCTTTGAATCATGGGAAGCATGGCATAACCTCCGCCAAAGGTAAAAAGTCCCATTTTGAACCAGGTGGTATATAATTCTATGAGTATCTTCATGATATTTCTCCATTATTGCCTGATCACATGGGAATCAATGGCTGCCTGTTTGACTGCTTCTGATACTTTTTCGACAACCCGCTTATCAAAAGGTGAAGCGATGATATAGTCCGTACGTAGCTCCTCTTCAGAAATCAAATGAGCCAGTGCATAAACAGCGGCGATTTTCATCGAATCGTTGATACGTGTGGCGCCGGCATCCAAGGCACCTTTAAAAATACCGGGAAAAGCCAGTAAATTATTAATTTGATTAGGATGATCGCTTCTTCCTGTACCGATTATATAAGCATTTGCCTCCTTTGCATCTTCAGGTTCGATTTCAGGAATAGGGTTTGCCATGGCAAAAACAATTGCTTTCTCATGCATGGAGGCAATCATATCTTTAGAAATGATATGACCTGTACTTACACCTATAAATACATCAGCATCCTTTAATGCAGCACGGATATCTCCTGATTTATGCTTATGGTTACATAGCTGGATGATAGAACGCTGACCTGTTGTCAACTCCATGCCATCATGTAAGATTCCCTGACGGTCCACTAAAATCACATCACCCAGCTTCAGCTTTAAAATAAGCGAGGCAATGGCACATCCTGCACTTCCGGCGCCATTGATCACTATCGCCGGTTCATCTTTTTTCACAAGCCTTAAGGCATTGACAAGGGCCGCACATACAACGATAGCCGTACCATGCTGATCGTCATGGAAAACAGGAATCTTCATTTTATCCTGCAGACGTTTTTCAATCTCAAAACAGCGAGGAGCAGCGATATCTTCTAAATTAATGCCACCAAAGCTAGCCTCTAAGCTTGCAATGATCTCAACGAGCTTATCCGTATCTTGAGTGTTGATACATAAAGGAATCGCATCAATTCCTCCTAATGCTTTAAATAAGGCACACTTTCCTTCCATGACCGGCATTGCAGCTTCTGCACCGATATTTCCAAGCCCTAAGACAGCCGAGCCATCACTGATGACGGCAATCGTATGTTTTCTTGCGGTGTAGATAAAGCTGTCATTTGGATGGTTCTTGATCTCTATACAAGGAGCTGCAACTCCCGGTGTATAAGCAATCGATAAGTCTTCTGCCGTTTCTAGCTTCATTTTAGGAACGACCTCTAATTTTCCATTCCATTTTTTGTGCATCTCAAGTGATTTCTTATTTAATTCCATGGTCCTGTCTCCTCATTTATTTTATCTAAATGTATTATATAAAATCTTTATGATTCTTTTAAATATGTTTAATTCTTTCTTTGGTCATTTATGATGAATATGTAAAATGAGTATGAATATAATCATCTATATGCCTATCTGCAAAGCCAAAATAATTGACACATTAACAATTGATTCATGCTTTGATTTGGTGCTAAAATATATTTATTGAAATTCAGAGAGGGGTGTCATCGAAACATGGATTTTTATTCTAACAATTATGATTTGCTTACCAACAGTGAACGAGTTTTGCTCCATTATATTTTGGATCATATTGATACGATAAAAAATATGACGTCGCAAAAATTAGCCACACAGTGTGGGGTGTCTAAGACGGTCGTTATCAATATGTGTCAAAAATTAGGCTTTGAAGGATATAATGACCTAAGATTCTTTCTTAAAAATCAGGATAAAGAAAAAGAACCTTTAGAAAGTACCGAAACTTTTGAATTCCGAATGATCGATATCGTTACTCAATCAATCCAGGTGAACAAACATGAAGTATTAGAGAAAATTGCGAAAATGATCATACGATCCAATTGCATCTATCTGATTGCAAGAGGTACATCTAAGCCGATTGCCAGTTATTTAAATCATATTCTTTTAACTTTGAATATCAAATGTATAAATATTCCTGATCTGAATCTCATGCAGCTGGTTGCCCAAAAAATGACCCATGATGAGGTTTTGATGGCTATATCGTTATCGGGAAGGACACCCCTTATCATTGAAACAGCAAAGGCAGTAAAAGCTTATGGGAATACATTGATTTCATTAACATCCTTTTCAGATAATCCGCTCAATCATTACAGCGATTTGCAGCTTTTCTGTTCTTCGGAGTCGAATGATACGAAAATAAATGATGTCAATATACGAATAGGTATGTTTGCCGTGATAGATTTGTTGGTTCACTATATTAAAATTGAACTTAGTAAAAAATGAAAAAATGTACTGGATGATTCCAATGCATTTTTTTAATAAAATGACCATGGAAATTTTTTGTGAATACTGAAATTACTACTGTCGTAAATAAGCTTCCTACATATTGTAATCAATTACATTTTGGATTAACTTGTAATTAGGAGGAACAAGTATGAAAAAGTATAGTGAACAAATTCAAAGATTTGGTCGATCGCTCTTGCTCCCGATCGGTGTCATGGCACCTGTTGGTTTATTGCTTGGAGTATCTGGTGCTTTTACACAGTCCTATATGATCGACCTGCTGCCGTTTTTGGGAAACGACATCGTTCAGCTGATATTTACCAGTATCCGGCAGATTTCTGACCTTATCTTCAATAACATTCCAATTATGTTTGCGATGGGAGTTGCATATGGAATGGCAAAAAGAGATAAAGGTATTGCTGTATTTTCTTCGGTAATGGCTTATTTAATTCTGTTAGTTACGATGAATATCTGGTTAAGTACTTCTGGCCAGCTTGTTACTGAAGGCAATATCGCATTGGAAGGACAGGCAGTGGTTTTAGGTATTCAAACCTTGAATGTCAATGTATTGGGTGGTATCATTGCCGGTTTAGTGGCTGCCTGGGCTGCTGACAAATTCTATAATCTTGAATTGCCGGTAGCTTTTGCTTTCTTTGCTGGTAAGAAATCCGTTCCATTGATCTCCATGGTCGTTACTTTGGTTATCGGTTTGATCTTACCATTCTTCTGGCAGTATTTTATCGCATTCTGTACAAGCTTATCGGGCTTATTGACACATAAGATCTTAGGACCGGTACTTTCAGGATTCGTCAATCGAATGATGATTCCATTTGGCTTACACCATGTATGGAATGCCATGCTGCGATTTACAGAAGCAGGCGGTACTTATGTCATCAATGGACAGACATATATCGGCTATTTAGATGCAATGAATGAAATTCTGTTTAATCTTGGCCCGGAAAGTGAATATTGGTCCATGATGCCTGAACTGACTCGTTTTGGTGCCCAGAACCAAATGGTAAGAACGATGTTCATCTTCCCGGCTATCGGTTTGGCAATGTATAATACAGCATATACTGAAAATAAAGCTCTGGCAAAATCATTGATCATGACTTCTGTCTTAACAGCAATCCTAGGTAATGTCACTGAACCGCTGGAATTTACTTTCCTATTTATTGCACCTGGATTATATGTTATTTATGCTCTGTTATGTACGGTTGGTTCATTGGCTCTCTATTTCATGGGAACAGCTGTCGGATATATCCGAGGTACTATTTTCGACTTCATAATTTTCGGTGTAATGTATAAAAATTCACACTGGATCAATATCGTCATTGTCGGAGTTGTCAGCTTTGTCGTATTCTACTTCTTATTTAAATGGTGGATCCTTCACTTTGATGTCAAGACACCTGGAAGAGAAGATGAACCTTCAGTAGATAATGTATTGATCCGTGAAAAGAGATATGGCGAAATCGCAAAGATCGTCGTTGAAGCACTGGGTGGTCCTTCAAATATCGGTACTGTTGAAAACTGTGTCACACGTTTAAGAGTAGATATCAATGATAATAAAAAGATCGATCGAGATCTATTGAAAAAATCAGGATGCTCAGGAGTCTTCTTCCCGACAACAAAACATATTCATATTGTATTTGGACCTTTGGTAGAATTTGTTCGTAATGCAGTAGATGATGAACTAGGAAGGCATTAATTATGAGAAAAACACATAAAATAACAGTTTCAGGAGCCGGCAGCTGCCGTACGCCGGCCCTGATCGGTACACTTATGAAAATGAAAGATCGTTTTCCTGTCAGCAAAGTTGTTTTCCTGGATAAAGATTTAAAAAGATTTCATAAGATCGAAGATTACTGCAAATTGCTGATCAAGGAATTCTCTCCGGAAACAGAAATCATCGTAACAGATGATTTAGATGTTGGTTATAGTGATTGTGATTTTGTTTTCTGTCAGATGCGTGTAGGCCAGAATGCCATGAGATCTCTGGATGAAAAAATTCCGTTAAAGTATGGTCTGGTCGGACAAGAAACTTGCGGTCCCGGAGGATTTGCCTATGGAATGCGTTCAATTGGCGGCATGAAGGAAATGGTAGACTGTGTTAGAAAATATTCAAAAGATACTTGGATTTTGAATTATACGAATCCTGCAGCTATCGTTGGATTAGCATTGGATATGCTGTATCCTGATGATAAGCGTATCATCAATATGTGTGACCAGCCATATTCAATGATGGTAAGTTTTGCGAAAATACTTGGTGTTGATCCTAAAACTTTAAGAGCCCGTTATTTTGGTTTGAATCATTTTGGATGGTTTACAGATTTATATGATACAAATGGAAAAAATTATTTTGATCAATTGCGTAATTTCCTAAAAGATCATGATTTTAAACCATATAATGCAGAGCAGCGTACGAAATCATGGCTGGATACTTATCTGAGGGTCAATCGTATGATGAAATGCGTTCCGGAATATATTCCAACGACATATCTGCAGTATTATTTCTATGCCGATGAAATCGTAGAAGAAAGTGATCCGAACTTTACAAGAGCAGATGAAACAATCTTAACGAGAGAAAAAGAGGTATGGGATGTTTGCGCAAAGGCAGTAGGCAGAGAAACGTTAGGAGATCTGGAAGTTTTAACTTCACCTGTATTTGGTTCTATGATGGTAGAGGTTGCGGAATCCATTGCTTATGATTTAAAGAATGAATTCATCGTCATTACAAAGAATAATGGAATGATCGATAATTTTCCAAGTGAGGCAATGGTCGAAGTCGCCGGTGTTTTAGGAAAAGATGGTGTTACAGGTTATCCATTTGGTAAGATCAAGACTTTTTATAAGGGTCTGATGGAAAATCAATTTGCATATGAAAAATTAACATGTGAAGCATGGATCGAGAAAGATTATACAAAAGCTTTAGAGGCTTTGGCACTCAATCGAACAGTTAATGATTTTGATAAGGCAAAAGCCGTATTGGATGATCTGATGGAAGCAAATAAGGATTATTGGTATTTAGAAAAGAGGGATGTTTGATGTATCTTAAATCAAAAAACATATATTTTCCTAATCAAATAAAAAGAAGCGGATATTTGAAAATCGAAGGAGAAAAAATAGCCGGCTTTTATGATGAAGTGGATCCAAGTGAAGATATTATTGATTATGGTGATCATCTGATCATTCCCGGATTTATTGATCAGCATATTCACGGATGGGGCACTGGAAGCTTCATGCATGATAAATCAGTACATTCTATCAATGAAATGAAAAAAAATCTTCCTTATGAAGGAGTTACCGGCTTCTTAGCTACATCCGGTGCTGAGCCTATCGAAGATATCGTTCAAGGAATCAAAAGTGCCAGCTATGTAGTTGAAAATCAAAAAGATGATGGAGCGACCTTATTAGGTGTTCATCTGGAAGGACCTTTTATTAATAAAGAATTTAAAGGCATGCAGAGAGAAGATTGCTGTATTGATCCGGATTTATCTGTCATGAATCAATTTATGGAAGCTCAGAGCGTTCCTCATGTCATAAAGTTAATGACGATGGCGCCTGAACTGCCTCATGCATTAGAGATGATCAAATTCTGTAAAGCAAATAAAATTCAGATCAATATCGGACATAGTGCAGCTACCTTTGACATCATTCGTGATCTCAAAGAATACGGTCTGGGCGGTGTCACTCATATGTACAGCGGCATGAGAGGGCTGCATCATCGTGAATTAGGTGTTGCAGGAGCTGCCCTATATTTTGATGATCTAAATTGTGAATTTGCAAAGCAGACAGGAATGACAGTAAAGCCGGAGGCCTTTGCACTTGCATGGCGGTTAAAGAGCAAGGATAAGATCATCATGACAACTGACTGTGGAGGTCTTGCATTAAGTAAAAAAGAGAAATATCATTATGTCAGAAAACAGACATTTATCCCAGCTGGTAATTATTTGATCATTCGGAATGATGATGGTACAGAGGAAAAGGTGGATATACGGGAATATAAGAATGTAAGAAATCTGGAATTAAGCTATATCCGTTCCATTCAGAACTTAATTGATAACGTACATCCTTCCGTTCATGAAATCTTAAAGATAACTGCAGAAAATCCTGCGCGTTATATCGGTGTGGATGATCGTAAGGGAAGCTTGGAAGCAGGCAAGGATGCCGATTTGTTAGTGGTTGATAAAGATTTTAATCTTTTGGTAACTTATTGCATGGGAAAGAGATATATTTACGAGGAATAAGGTATGTTCAAATTTTTTAAACCAAAACCAACAGCGTTCAGCTCTCCTTTTAAGGGAAGGCTGATGACGATAGAAGAAGTCCCGGATGAAGTCTTTTCCAGTAAGAGCATGGGAGATGGTTTTGCCATTGAAATGATGGATGGAAAAGTTTTGTCACCGGTAAACGGTACGATTACAGCTTTATTTCCAACAGGACATGCTGTCGGGATCAAGGCAGAAGACAGGAATGAGTATCTGATACATTTAGGTCTTGATACGGTTCATTATAAAGGTGAAGGCTTTAAAGCTCATGTTGAGTTGAATCAAACAGTAAAAAAAGGAGATCTGTTAGTAGAGGTTGATTTAGATTTTTTTAAACAACAGCATGTTAACATGATTTGTCCAATTATCGTTGTTAATTCAAATAATCGGAAAATTAAATTATTAAAGGAAGGAATTGTAGAGTCACAAGAAGATGGCTTTCTAGCAATAACGGTATAAGAGTATGTCAATGAATACGATGCAATTAGCAAAGCAAGAAATTACAAAGCACAGAATGAAATTATTGGCTTATTGCCTTATTGTGGCAATTGGCTGTTCCATTGTATCTTTATTATTTCAAAAATTGAATAATAACCTGATTCCGATGATTTTCGCATTTGTCATCAATTTGATCTTTCTGTTCGGAATGAATCTTCTGTATGCTAAAATTGTGAAACATGAGGAATATTCATATAAAAATTTCAGTGAAATTTTGAAATATAAAAATAAATTGATTCCATTGGTATTTATTTATATTTCTGTGATTGGTATTGGCATATTTTTGATCAAATTAGCTTTGGATCATCAAACGTTCATTCAATTTCTGCCGCTTGTTATATTCTTTTCTGTTATTTGCTTTAATTGCATCAATCATCTGACCTTATATGAAATACTACAAAATGATGAAAATATCTTTAAGGCCTTATTAAAAGGTGTGAAGCTGTTTATTCATTCAAAAGGAATTATCTTTAATATTCTGGTTAAGACCATATTGATCATTTTTCTGGGCAGCTTAGTCATATATTTACTGAATATATTCGTATATGCACCGCAGATCAATCAGGCTATGCAACATGCTGCCGTTGTTGATGAACAATTATTAGAACCCTTCTTTTCAACTGATATCAGTTATCTGATACAAAGTATCGGCATGCAATTGGTGGTTAGTTATATGACCATCGTATCCGGTATGACTTATGGTGTTTATTTCTATCAACAATGTCGGATCCCTAAAAAAAGATTAAAAAAATAGAATAAAGCTCTCTTATCCAACAGAGAGCTTTTTTGATCATGGCAATGCTTAGAAAATATATGAGGTAACTGTCAAGTTGCCGCATAGTTGCTTGCAGGAACGGGCATTTGTATTATAATCTGTGTGTAGGAGGTTTTATATGACATTAGCTGAAAATATAAAAAACAGACGTATAAATTTAAAGCTCTCACAGGAGTATATTGCTGATCAATTAGGAATCAGCAGACAGGCAGTGGCAAAATGGGAAAGCGGCAAAAGCGAGCCCTCAGCGGCAAACTTAGCAGAGCTGGCTGTTTTATTGGAAACAAATGTATCAGATTTAGTTGATACAAGTGAAAAGGATGAAGAGATACGACAAAAAAATAAAGGAAAAGAACGTCAGCATAATTCTAAAATGCTTATAGGCCGATTTCTGGCCGTTGCTCTTGTCAATGCCGGATGGGATGGCTATTCATCCGGATTATATGTCGATCTGCCGTTTTATTGGCTTATATTATTTGGAATCGGAATAATTCTGATGTTTATTACTTCCAGAGATATGAGTCAAAGACATCGGATGGACAGATTTCAAATCATGGTAGGAATCATCATGATATTTTCGATATTTTTCTTACCAAAGATGCTTCCGTTTCATCAAACAGGAATCAATTATTTCTTGTCAGATCTTCTTACTGCAGTCTGTGTGATCATCTTAAATTTGAAATATTGGCGGTATATATGGAAGGTAAGATAAGAATATGATAAGGCCTGATACAGCTTGTATCAGGTTTTTATATATTAGGAAATTTCAATTTTGATGGACAGGAAGATAATGAAAGAGAATGAAGAGGATCAAAATGAAGATCAAAGAAAAGGAAACAAAATTAGAAAAGTTCATTTGTGAAAAGGAAGAACTGATTCAAAAAACGAAACAGAATGAAACAACAGAAAAGGACTATCTGTATGAA
This sequence comes from Traorella sp. mt218, assembly GCF_055420025.1. Classification (NCBI taxonomy): domain Bacteria; kingdom Bacillati; phylum Bacillota; class Erysipelotrichia; order Erysipelotrichales; family Erysipelotrichaceae; genus Traorella; species Traorella sp. mt218. The sequence goes on along the minus strand of NZ_JBVAYM010000009.1, from coordinate 35,528 downwards.
GCAACTGTAATCGATCCTGAAATAAAGAAGCTGAAGAATCAGATCAAATTATTAAAATACCGATTAACAAGAGAAAAGCAGAAAAAGGAAAGATACATGGAAAGACCAAAAAGTGTATGTTTCGGTGGGAAAAAGAATCTGAAGCATGATATCGAAGCCTATCGCTATAAGCGCAGAAGAAGGAAAGAAGGCAGGGGAAGTATCGGAATGGATATCAACAGGGATCATATAGCGCTTGCAGAGATCGACAGGAAAGGGAATCTGGTAAAGACATGGCGGATACCAGTGAAAGAAAGAGGAGCAAGGAATCAGAGGAAAATCATTTTCTTGGTGATTCATGCATAAAAGGCATGATTCATTATAGATTATAAGTAATTTACATATTAAGAATTCGATTCTATAATCTTATATGTAAAGGAGGTCTTTATACATATTTAATGCTTATCATTTAATGCTTTTTGATATGCATCAGGTAAATCGAGAAAAATGCATTAAATGACTGCCACTCTTGACACGATTGATAACAGATGTCAGTCAATGTGCCAGAGCTTCAGATTTGTTTAGAGATGGACGTTATGGTCCTTGTTGGAATTTAGTAAAAAAAGGAGAGAATGTATGAAGAAGAATATTGGATCAGTGTTAGCTTTATATCCTACACCTTTAGTAGTTGTAGGAGCTATGGTAGAAGGTAAGCCGAACTGGGTATTGGTAGGTCATGTAGGCATCATCGGTCATGACCGCATCATGGTAAGTCTGGCCCAGCCACATTATACGAATAAGGGCATCAAAGAAACAAAGGCGCTCTCAGTCAATATCATAGATGAAGATCTTTTGCCGCAAGCCGATCATGTTGGCTGTGTCAGCGGTCATACTGAGGATAAGTCAGGCTTGTTTGAATATGAAGTCATGGAATCGGGAGCACCGCTCATGAAGAAATCTTTGCTTGTCATGGATTGTGTCGTAGATGATATTTATGAAACAAAAGGATTTGAAAGCTTTATTTGTAAGATCAAAGCTACATATGCAGATGAATCTGTCTTAAATGAAAATGATAAGATCGATTATCGAAAATTAAAGCCTGTCTTATTTGAAATGCCTACCTATGAATATTTAAAAACAGGAGATGTCTTAGGAAAATGTATGACATTTCATAAATAAAAGGTGAAGGATGAAAAAATATCAGATAAAACTTGCAATCGATATCCTTATGACGATATGTCTCTTGTTTTTGATGGGTTATCAGTTCTGGGGAGAAGCAGCTCATGAGTGGGTTGGTTTTTTCTTGTTTTTCTTATTTGTGATGCATCATATCTTGAATGTGCATTGGTATAAAAGTCTTATTCATGGCAGATATACATGGATACGCGTCATTTTGTGCGTGATCGACATATTATTGGTAGCCGATATGATCGGGCTTGTGACAAGCAGTATCCTGTTATCTGAGCATGTATTATTTTTCCTGAAGTTTCAAGGTTTGATATCCTTCGCCAGAGTCTTGCATATGGCCACTGCTTACTGGAGCTATGTGCTTATGGCCTTACATATAGGCTTGCATTGGCGGATGGTTCTTGGACTTGCACATAAGCATCTTCACTTTGCTCATCATCTCAAATCATGCTTGTTGTTTTTGATTGCCATGGTGATCGCTTGTATAGGGCTTATGCAGTTTATCCAACGGGATTTTATGACGTATATGTTTGTTCGCACAGAATTTGTATTTTTAGATTTCAGTGAATCAGTCATTCAGTTTTATCTTGATTATCTGGCTTTGATGGGTTTCTTTATATTTATCGCATATTATCTTTCAAAAGTGTTGCGTTTTTTTTCAAGAGGGAGATAATATAGGAAAGAATCTGGCTGTGATGCCAAAAGCCTTGGATTGATGGATATTAGGAAAAAGATCATGGAGGAGGAATTATGGAATATCGGAAATTAGGCAATTCAGATTTAAAGGTGTCAGCGGTTTGTATGGGATGTATGGGATTTGGTGATCCTCATAAAGGCCAGCATTCCTGGACGCTTGATGAGAAGCAGAGCCGAGAGATCATTCATCGCGGACTTGAATTGGGCGTAAATTTTTTTGATACGGCAATTGCTTATCAAAGCGGAACCAGTGAACAGTATCTGGGACGTGCCTTGCGTGATTTTGCGAAAAGAGATGAGGTCGTGGTTGCCACTAAATTTCTGCCGCGTACTGCGGAGGAGATCGAGAGGGGAATCAGTGCCCAGCAGCATATCGAAAGAATGTTGAATAAGAGCTTGGAAAATTTAGGTATGGATCATGTGGACCTTTATATTTATCATATGTGGGATTATCAAAGTCCGCTCTATGATATCATGGAAGGCTTGAATAATATGGTGAAATCCGGTAAGACGAGATATATCGGTATTTCCAATTGTTTTGCTTTTCAGCTGGCACAGGCGAATGCACTGGCTGAAAAATATGGTTTTGCGAAATTTGTGTCGGTACAGGGGCATTATAATCTGATCTTCAGGGAAGAAGAAAGAGAGATGGCCAAGCTGTGTGCACAGGACAATATCGCTATGACGCCATATAGTGCCTTAGCCGGTGGAAGATTATCCAAACGTCCGAATGAAACGAGCAAGAGATTGGTCGAAGATAGTTATGCAAAGCTGAAATATGATGCGACGGCAGCACAGGACCATGTCATCATTGGAAGAGTCATGGAACTGGCTGATAAGCATGGTGTCAGCATGACGGAGATATCATTGGCTTGGCTGTTAGCTAAGGTAACCGCACCGATCGTCGGTACGACGAAGGTCAGTCATATCGAACAGGCTGTCAGGGCAGTTGATTTGAAACTGAGCGAAGAAGAAATGACGTATCTGGAGGAGTGTTATGTGCCGCATGCCTTAGTTGGTGTCATGGCCCAGAATACGCAATCAGCGGCAAATGAAAAACATGTCTGGTCAACGGGTGACCAGACGATCTAGGAGGTTCTGTATGAGCATTATCATGAATTTATTTTATAAAGGTGAAAATAAAAATGCAGTAAAGTTTGCTGAGGAAATGGAAAGCAGCGGGATTGCGGATCGTATCCGTCATGTCGAAGGAAATGAAGGCTATGATTATTTTTATTCGATGAAAGATCCTGAAACTGTTTTGCTGATCGATGCATGGAAAGATCAGGCAGCACTTGATCGTCATCATGCATCAGAGCTGATGAATGAGATCATGAAGCTGAGGGAAAAGTATGATCTGCACATGGAAGCAAAACGCTATATACCGGATGATCAGGGAATCACGGAAGCAGATAAAAAATTTGTCAGGTAAGCTTAGCTTGATTTGTTATGATTGAGGCTGGTCTTCAAACATATCGTAGACTTTTTCTAAAAATTTTTCACCGGCTTTTGATAGCTTTTGATATTTTTTCCAAATAAGATATATTTTTATTTGCAGAGGAGGAGCCAGCGGAATGAAGCAGAGCTTTGAGTGCTTGGATACATTGATGATCTTGTCGAGTGCCAGTGCGCATCCCAATCCTTCCTCTACCATGATAGAAGCATTATATAATAAATTATAAGTAGCGACGATATTGATCTCATCGCTGCTTTTTTTTAGCCATGTCGTAAATAGGTCGCCATCATGGATATTTCTATTTACGATGAGCGGCAGCTGTTCGAGATCCTGAGGTGTAATTTCTTTTTTATCTGCCAGAGGATGATCTTTTCTCATCAGAATGCCATAGGTATCATGATAAGGAATTTCGATATATTCATATTTTGAATTGTCAACCTGGCTGAGTATAAAGCCAAAATCATAAAGTCCGCGATCCAGTCTTTCGATCACATCCGTCGTATCACCGCTGGCAATATGACAGCAGATCTTAGGATAATCGCCATGTAAATGATAAAGGGCCTTGGCAATCAGACGGATCGCTTCTGTTTCACCGGCACCGATATAGATATCTCCGGCAACGATCTCATCTGTAAGTGAGATCTCATCTTCTGTCCTCTTAACCAGGTCTAAAATCTCCTGTGCCCGTTTCCGCAGGATCATGCCCTCTTCAGTAAGGGTTATCTTACGGTTGCCGCGGATAAATAACACTTTCCCCAGACTTTCCTCCAGCTCTTTCATCTGTCGTGAAAGGGTTGGCTGGGACAGATGAAGAAATTCTGCAGCCGCAGAAATGTTCTGTTCACGTGCGATCGCTAAAAAATATTCTAAGACTCGTAGTTCCATGATCATCCCTCCTGATGAGTATTATAATTCATTTTGCTATTCATATCAAGAATAGTAAAGTATTAAATATAAGTATTGGTTATTTGAATGACATGGTGATAGAATATATCTGCAAAGGAAAGATGTGATCATGAAAAAGAAACTAACAGAAGATACGATTAAACAAAATCTAAAAGATGCCGGCTGTGACTGTGATACGATTGACTGTATCATCGAATGCTGTGAGAAAGGAGATATAAAAAAAAGAAAGAAGGTAATTTCCCAGCATCGTAAAAAACTGTTGGAGCAGGTACATGAAGGACAACGTCAGATCGATTGTTTGGATTATTTTTCGTACCAGATCGAAGATGATGAAAAAGGAAAAAAATGAATGGAGGGAAAAGATGATTAATTTTGATGAAGTGACAGATCGAAGAGGAACAAATTCTTCAAAGTGGGATGTATTGGAAAATGAGCTTCCTTTATCGACAGCAGACATGGATTTTAAGGCTGCACCGGAAATTATCGAAGCCTTGTCAAAACGAGTCAAACATGGTATTTTCGGTTACAGCGATGTATCGGAAGATTGGCAGAGAAGCCTCATTTCATGGTGGAAGCGGCGACATCATTTTGAAATAAAAAAGGAATGGCTCATGTTCTGTACAGGGGTGATACCGGCAATTTCCAGCAGTGTCCGTAAGATTACGACGCCTGCCGAAAAGATTGTCGTTTTGACACCGGTCTATAATATCTTTTTCAATTCTATTTTAAATAACGGAAGGGTCGCCTTGGAATGTCCGTTAATTGAAAAGGATGGCGATTATGAGATCGATTTTGAAGATTTAGAAAAGAAGCTTGCCGATCCTCAGACGACGATGATGATCCTGTGCAATCCTCATAACCCGATCGGAAAGATCTGGTCAAGGGACGAATTGCGACGTATCGGAGAGCTTTGTGAAAGATATCATGTGGTTGTCTTATCCGATGAGATTCATTGCGATCTGACAGATCCGCATGAAGAATATATACCGTATGGTACGGTATCTGAAAGCTGTCTTCAGAACAGCATCATATGTGTTGCTCCTTCAAAGACGTTTAATCTTGCCGGATTGCAGAGTGCGGCGATCATCGTTGCGAATGAGGGGCTCCGGAATCGTATCAATCGGGCCATTAATACGGATGAGGTGGCTGAGCCGAATGCCTTTGCGATAAATGCAACGGTTGCTGCCTTTGATCGTTCGGAATATTGGCTGGATGAATTAAGAGCTTATATCTTTGAAAATAAACAGCGGGTGCGTGAATATATCCGGCGTGAAATCAAAGGATTGAAGGTATTGGATTCAAAAGCGACATATCTTTTATGGATCGATTGCCGTGAATTGGACATCGATTCAGATACGCTTGCGAAATATCTAAGAGAGAAAACAGGTTTGATCTTGTCTTCGGGAAAGATCTATCGGGGCGACGGCTTTCATTATTTAAGGATGAATACAGCTTATCCGAGAAGTATGATCGATGATGCTTTGAAAAGATTGAAAACAGGTATTGAAATGTTGGAAAAAGAAAAGGAGGAAATAAAATGAAGAAATTATTAAAAATGGGAATGAGCCTTGCTTTGGCTTGTACGGTGTTAAGCGCTTGTTCAAATGAAAATGAATCTGAGGATCAGCTGAGCCAGATATTGGAAAAAGGTGTCATGGTTGTTGGAACAGAGGGAACCTATTCACCAAACAGCTATCATGATGAAGATGGCAATTTAGTTGGTTTTGATGTGGAGGTTGCAAGAACGATCGGTGAACATTTAGGTGTTGATGTTGAATTCTTTGAAGCAGAATGGGATTCTTTGTTTGCGGCCATGGATTCGGGAAGAGTGGATACGGTCATCAACGAAGTAGAATATTCTGAGGAGCGTGCCGAAAAGTATGATTTTTCTGAACCTTATACATATGTTCGTGGTGCTTTACTGGTTCCTGAAAGCAATACAGATGTTACTTCTTTTGAGGATATTGCCGGTAAACGTGCTGCCCAGAATTTGACAAGCAGCTGGGGACGTATGGCTGAGGAATACGGTGCAGAGCTGGTAAGCGTCGATACGGTAAATCAGGTCATGGATCTGTTAAGAACAGGACGTGCTGATGTTACGTTGAATGCGGAAACGGCTTTTGGTGATTATATGCGTAACCATCCGGATGAACCTGTAAAGATCGTTGCCTATACTGATTCTACTTCATCTTCACTGGTTCCGGTGAGAAAGGGTGAAACAAGCTTTTTAGAGGCAATCAACAAGGCTTTGGATGAGATGCGTGCTTCAGGTGAATTACGTGCGATTTCAGAGAAATATTTTGGTATGGATGTAACTGAGCAGGAGTAAATGTATGAATGAGCGGCTTATGGATATTTTGATCAGTTCATTCGGTGAGATCTTTATGCAGGGAATCAAGATAACGATTCCCTTAACGATCATATCTTTTACTTTGGGACTGATCCTTGCCTTATTTACTGCAATTGTACAGGTAGCAAATATTCGCATCTTAAAATCATTGGCTCGTTTTTATGTCTGGATCATTCGAGGGACTCCATTGATCGTTCAATTATTTGTTATTTTTTATGGATTGCCGAGCTTAGGCATCATCTTAGATGCATTTCCTGCCGCGATCCTGGTCTTTTCGATCAATACGGGAGCCTATGCATCTGAAACGATTCGTGCAGCGATCGAATCTGTACCGAAGGGACAGCTGGAAGCAGGGTATTGCGTGGGTATGAGCTATGTTCAGACCATGCGCCGGATCATATTGCCGCAGGCGCTGAAAACAGCTTTTCCGCCTTTAAGCAATTCCCTGATCGGTTTGGTCAAGGATACCTCTTTAGCGGCAAGCATCACGATTACGGAAATGTTTCAGGTATCGCAGAGAATTGCGGCACGTACCTATGAAACATTTGCCTTATATTGTGAAGTAGCTCTTATTTACCTCATTTTTTGTACGGTATTGACAAAGCTGCAAACGATCTGTGAAAAGAAGCTGCAGATAGAATAGGAGGAAGAAATGCTTGAAATCAAAAATGTGCAAAAATCATTCGATGATCTAAAGGTACTGGATGGCATTGATCTGACGGTCGAAAAAAAAGATGTGATTTGTATATTAGGACCCAGTGGTTCCGGTAAGACGACACTTTTACGCTGCATGAATTATCTGACAAAAGCAGATGCCGGAGAAATGATCTTTGATGGTGAAAGCTTTGATATGAATCATATCAGTAAAAATGATATTGCCCGTATTCGTAGAAAAACCGCTTTTGTTTTCCAGAATTACAATCTTTTTAGAAATAAGACAGCATTGGAGAATGTGACAGAAGGGCTTATCATTGCCCGCAAGATGCCTAAAAAAGAAGCTGAGGAAATAGGAATGAAGGCCTTGACCAAGGTAGGAATGGCAGATCGTTTCAATTATTATCCGCATCAGCTTTCAGGCGGACAGCAGCAGCGAGTAGGAATCGCAAGAGCAATCGCCACTGATCCCGAAGTCATTTTATTTGATGAGCCGACAAGTGCTCTTGATCCGGAGCTGATCGGTGAGGTGCTCTCGGTCATCAAGGAATTAGCAAAAGACGGCATGACGATGGTCATCGTGACCCATGAGATGAATTTTGCGAGAAACGTGAGCACCAAGGTCATCTTCATGGACCGGGGAAAGATCGTTGAAGAAGGAAATCCGGATGATTTTTTCACTTCTCCTAAGAATGAGCGTACGCAGCAGTTTTTAAATTCATTTAAAAACAGGATGGAAGGATGATCAATGAAAAAAATCATCTTGATGTTGATGCTAATGCTGGCAGGCTGTGCTATTCATCAGAAGGAAGAAGCCGAAAAAAAGCCGATGGAAAATGAAGAAAACGTGACAGAAAATACGACAGAAGATGAAAAGGAGATCCATGATATGGAAGAAAAAGAGCTAAAGCTGCAGCTTACGGTCAATGGGAAAACATATGAGGTCAGCATGGTTGACAATGAAAGCTCCAAGGCATTGATGGAAAGATTGCCGATGACATTACATATGAGCCCGTTGAATGGCAATGAAAAATATTATTATCTCGATGAAAGCCTGCCTACGGAGCCTTTTGTGCCTTCATCCATTCATACCGGTGATCTGATGCTTTTTGGATCAGACTGCATCGTCTTGTTTTATGATGATTTTACTACTTCTTACAGCTATACGCCTCTTGGACATCTCAAGGATGCAGGGGATCTTGCAGAGGTAGTAGGCAGCGGAAGCGTTGAAGTGGATTTTGAAAGATAGGCAGAAATCGTTGATTTCTATTAATAAACAGCTGCTATATGTTGTCAGCTTTTAAGATGTCGCCCGGTTATCGAAGGATAACCGGGTATTTTTTTAGGAGAAGAAGCCATGGAAGCATATTTTCAAAAACACTACCGCTGAGATTGTTTTTATGGCTGCATTCTTTTTTTTTTTTGGTATGGCAAAAGGTGATGAGGACAGATTTGATAAATATTTTCGACATTCATGAGAAAATTATCTTATAATAATTATAGGAAGGTGGATGGGTAATGAAAAAGTCAGGTAAGGTCCTGTTTGGTATCCTTGTATTGCTTGGAGCTTATTGTGTAAAGGAATTTGATCTTTTTGATTTCAAAGATGATTCTCAAATCATTGATATCGCTTCTATTCCCTCTTATGACGGCAGTCCCTATGTTGAAATAAACGGGAATGTTCCTGCTTTTGAAGAAAGCGAACTTACGACACAGCCCTTTGAACTTTATAGCGAATTAGATGATTTAGGCAGATGTGGGACTGCTTATGCCAATCTTGGCCGTGAGCTGATGCCTGATGAGGAGAGAGGATCGATCGGGATGATCAAGCCTTCCGGATGGCATACGATCCGCTATGATGGACTTATAGAAGGCAATTATTTATATAACCGCTGTCATCTGATCGGTTATCAGCTGGCCGGTGAAAATGCGAATGAATTAAATCTGATCACAGGAACCCGTTATATGAATGTGGAGGGAATGCTTCCTTTTGAAAATCTTGTTGCCGATTATATTAAAGAAACAGGACATCATGTGCTGTATCGGATAACACCGATATTTGAAGGAAATAATCTGGTTGCCGGCGGTGTTGTCATGGAAGCACGATCAGTTGAAGATGATGGTATCAGCTTCAATGTTTTTGTCTATAATGTGCAGCCGGGAATCATCATTAATTATGCTGACGGAAGCAGCCGGCTGGCTGAATAGATATTGTATAAGTATGTAAGATATGGTATCCTAAAGCTGTAATGATTTAGGAGTTATCATGAGTGAAATGGGATTTATTTATATTTATAAAAATGATGGAATAAGCTCGCATAAGAAATTATGTCGGGCTTTTATGCGTTATGCAGATATGAATCATATAAGAATAGATGACAAAGCCTTAGAAATTGTCAGGGATCGGTATGGAAAACCTTCTTTTCTTCATTATCCAAAGATACATTTTTCCATTGCTCATACAAAACAGATTTGGGCATGTGCTTTTTTTGAAGAAAAGATCGGTCTTGATATCGAAAATGAAAAAAATGTAGATCATCATAAGATTGCCAAACGTTTTTTTCATCCCCAGGAAGCAGCATTTATCCATGATTCCTTTTCGTTTTACCGGTTATGGACAGCGAAGGAAAGCTATGTGAAATATATAGGAAGAGGTATTGATGAGCATTTTTCAAAGATATCCGTACTTCCCGGACATAAAGAAATGATCAATCGAAAAGAAGAGTTGTCATGGAAGCAGGCGGGTGTCTTTTTTCATTCTTTGATATTGGAGGATGGATCGTTTCTATGTGTCTGTACGGCTAAGAAGGTTAAGCTGAAGATCAATGAAACAGAGGTGAGAATGTGAAATATAATATTTTGATCGCAGAAGATGATGCTGATATCGTAGAATTGCTTGCTTTGTATCTGGATAGTGCCGATTATCGTGTCTTTACGGCTTATGACGGCATAGAAGCTTTAGATATCATCAAACATGAAGACATAGATGTGGCATTGGTGGATATCATGATGCCAAGGATGAATGGCTATGAATTCATCAAAGAAGCACGACTGATCAGTGATATACCTATGATGATCATATCGGCTCGGAATCAGGATGTGGATAAGATCATGGGATTGGATATCGGTGCGGATGCCTATATTTCCAAGCCCTTCAATCCTTTGGAAGTAATCGCTTATATCAAAGCACTCTTAAGGCGTTATTCCACGCATCGCTTAGCAAAGGAAAAAGAAGTGTTAAAATTGGGAGAGCTGGAGCTGGATATGGAGAAATTCATCCTGCGTAAGAATGGTTTGGTATTGCCATTAACCTTAACGGAGCTGAAGATCGTTGCCAAGATGATGAAAACACCGGAGCGTGTTTATACAAAGGCCCAGTTATATGAGTGCATCAATGGTGAATGGTATGAGAGCGATGATAATACGATGATGGTCCATATTTCCAATATCCGCTCGAAGATCGAAGATGATCCTGCCCAGCCGCAATATATCAAAACTGTAAGGGGGTTAGGCTATAAAATTGAAAACAAAAAGAAATCGAAGTATTAGTCTGGTAACGATCTGTGTTTTTCAGTTTTTCTTATTTTCACTGATCCTTTTATTGCTGTATATGTTTATCAATTATCAGATCAACCGCCGCCTTGAAAATGCCTTTCCTTCAATGACCACCCTGCTTGAATACCAGGATGAGCTGATTTATGATACGTATTACCAGATTCCGATTCACCGATATGCGGACTGTGATTTTGTGATCTATGGTGAAAAAGGAAATGTGTTATATTCTACCAGCAAAAAAATCAGGAATCAGCTCAGCAGTGATGATTTGATGTTCATTGCCGATTATTACGGGGATACCTTTTATTCCTATTCCGCAGGCATCGATCAGGCTACCCAAAAGAAAAGAGCTTATATTTCATTGTATCAGGTTGATGAAGATGATACGCTTTCTTTTATTGATGAGTGCGTTTTGGATGAAAACTATCAGATCATCGAAGGAAATTTATTTGGTGACCGGACAAGCCTGACACAACAGGAAGTGAATCTGATCAAAGGATATTATGATCCGGATACGAATATTGAGAAATATGAATATCTGAATATCAATGATGAACAAAGAACGCTTGTATTCGTATCGCCCCATATCAATGAAACATCTTATGAGCGGGTGCTCAATGACGCCAATCAGCTATGGTTATATGCGATACCTGTCATTTTCATCATTATTGTCATCCAGAGCTTTTTCTTCTCAAAAAGGGTCAAAAATGCCATCCGGCAATTGGATGAAGCGATCGTCAGCTATCAGGACGGAGATATCGTTGTGGTGGATGAAAAGAGGATGCCGCTTGAATTTAAGAGAACGCTGGAGAATTTTTCTGATCTGAGAGATCATCTTGAAGAAGCTAAACGGGAAAAGGATCGGTTATATAAAGAAAAGCAGCAGCTGATCGTTGATATTTCTCATGATCTGAAGACGCCGTTAACCGTTATACAGGGATATGCAAAGGCTTTTATGGATGGGAAGATCGATGAGAAGAAGGTTGAGAAATATATGACGGTCATCATGAATAAGACGCAGTTAGCCGCAGATCTTCTGAATACCTTATTTGATTATGTGCAGATGGATCATCCGGGCTATCAGGCAAAATTAGAAAAAGCGGATCTGGGCGAATTTGTCAAGGCTTTTCTTGCAGGAAAATACAGTGAGATCGAGGATAAGGGATGTATGCTGGAGGTTGAAATCGAAGATAAGAAAATCATGTACAGCTTTGACAAGAAGCTGATGACGCGTCTTTTAGATAATTTGCTTGGCAATGCGCTGCGTTATAATCCTAAAGGAACTGTGATCTATGTATCTTTGGTTGATTCAGAAAAAGAAATCATGATCCGGGTTGCTGACAATGGTACAGGAATACCAGAAGAGATTGCGGAAAAGGCATTTGAACCATTTGTGACAGGAAGCAGTGCGCGTACAAGCGGCAGCGGAAGCGGCTTGGGGCTATCGATCGTTAAGAAAATCGTTGAGCTGCATCACGGTCATATCGAATTGCTTTTAGGTGAAAAGACTCCATACGCGACTGAAATAAAAATAACCTTATTTAAATGAATATGCTGACCATGTGTTTATGACGCATGGTTTTTCTTTACAAATATTAAGGATAGGTAAATATAAAATGAAGAAAAAGAATGTATGATAAAAGCACTGAAAGGAGGAGCCTATGTACAATGTAGCAGAATACTTAGAAAACAGTGCACGAAGATATCCTGATAAGACAGCGGTCATTGATGAAAAAAACTCATATACCTATGCCCAGCTTTTAAAAATAAGCAGGCAGACAGGCAGTGTGCTGATTGAAAAGAAAATACATGCTCAGCCTGTAGCTGTCATGATGGAGAAAAGTGCTGATACCTTGGCGGCTTTTCTGGGAATTGCTTGTTCGGGAAATTTCTATTGCCTGTTGAATCCGCAATTGCCGTCCTATCGTCTTGCACAGATCCAAAACGTATTACAGGCAGGAGTTGTTATCATAGATGATGAGAATGGTCAACGGGCCAACGATCTCTTTCCTGATGCTCTTATCTTAAAGATGGATGAGCTGAAAAAGGCTTTTATCGATGAAGAAAAGCTGATCGGGATTCAGAAGACCACCTTGGATAGTGATCCTCTCTATATTAATTTTACTTCCGGTTCCACAGGAAATCCTAAGGGAGTGGTAGTCAGCCATGGCAGCGTGATTGATTTTATTGATGTCTTTTGTGATGTTTTTGATTTTAAAAGCAATGAGATCTTTGGAAATCAGGCACCCTTTGATTTCGATGTATCAGTAAAAGATATCTATTCTTCACTTAAGACAGGAGCGACTCTTGTAATAATTCCAAAGCATTTATTCTCACAGCCGTCAGCCTTATTAGACTTTCTGTGTGAACATCAGGTAACGGTCATGATATGGGCAGTTTCAGCCTTATGTCTTTTGACTTCATTTCATGCATTGGATTATAAAGTGCCTCATACGGTAACCAAGGTCCTTTTCAGCGGAGAAGCCATGCCGATGAAACATCTTCATCTATGGATGCATCATCTTCAAAACGCTATGTTTGTCAATTTATATGGACCTACTGAAATTACCTGTAACTGTACCTATCATATCATTGATCGCAAAAACAGCTATGAGAAGGGCCTGCCAATCGGCCGAGCATTTTCAAATGAAAAAGTCTTTCTGCTTGATGACAATGGTAAAGAGGTGAAAAAAGCAGGGATAACAGGTGAGATCTGTGTAGGAGGAAGGACCTTGGCGTCAGGTTATTATAACGATGAAAAACAGAGTGCCGAAAGATTTGTCCAAAATCCGCTGCATCGTCATTATCATGAACGTATCTATCTGACAGGTGATCTGGGAAAATATGATGAAGATGGAAATCTATATTTCTGTGGACGAAAAGATTTTCAGATCAAGCATATGGGACATCGTATTGAATTAGAAGAGATTGAAAAAAATATGGCCGGCATGGAGGGTGTCGATCGCTGTATCTGTGTTTATGATGATGAGAAAAAAAGGCTGTATGCTTACTATACAGGAAGCTGTGATAAAAAGGAAATATATGCGTATATGAAAGAAAAGCTACCTGTTTATATGATACCCAATGTGATACAAAGGGTAGAGGAATTGAAGTTGAATAAGAACGGTAAAATAGACCGGAGCATTTATAGAAAGGATTTATCATGAAAAAAAGAATGATAGGTGAGCTTCTTCAAAATTATGGGACACCCTTTTATGTATTTGATATCCGTATATTGAAAGAAAGAATAGCTTATTTGCGTAAGCATCTGAAGGCTGATTTGTGCTATGCCATCAAAGCTAACACTTTTATCTTAAAGGAAATCAATGATCATATCGATCGTTTTGAGGTTTGTTCGGAAGGTGAGCTGAGCATTTGTGAACACATGCAGCTGCCTATGTCTAAGCTTGTCATATCCGGTGTACATAAAAATCCAAAAATCATGCGCCAGCTGATAGAAAGGAAAGAGAATATCGGTATCTATACCATAGAATCGATGAATCAATATGTGCTGTTGAAGGAAGCTGCCCAACAAAACCATTGCTTGATACGACTTTTATTAAGGCTTACCAGTGGCAATCAGTTTGGATTAAATGAAGAGGAAATATATGGGATCATTCAGGATGCCGTTGGCAATCCATATATTGAAATCAAAGGTATCCAGTATTTTTCAGGAACTCAGAAGCATTCACTGAAGAAGCTGAAAAGAGAAATCGGTTATCTGGATGAATTTCTCATTTCTGTCAGTGATAAGACAGGCTTTTCGATTCAGGAGCTGGAATTCGGTCCGGGGCTTCCGGTATCTTATTTTGAATCGGAAGAGGAGGATGAGGAATCATTTCTTCATGAATTTTCCAAGATGTTGGAAAGTATGACATATAAGACACATGTCGTTTTAGAGCTTGGCCGGAGCATTGCTGCCTGCTGCGGTTATTATCTGACCAAGGTCGTTGATGTGAAGGTGAATAAGCATCAGCGCTATGCCATCGTGGATGGCGGTATCCATCATCTTGTTTATTATGGAGCGTCTATGGCCATGAAGCATCCCAAATATGAGATCTATCCGGCTAGAAAGCATGCAGATGCACAGTCTTGGAATATTTGCGGTTCGCTTTGTACGGTCAATGATATTTTGGTGAAACAGCTGATGGTTGCGGATTTGAACTGTGATGATGTGCTTGTTTTTAAGAATACCGGAGCTTATTGTATGACAGAAGGTATTTCACTGTTTTTAAGCCGTAATTTACCAACAGTGATCAAAGTAGAAGATGGCAGCTTCTGTCGCATTCGTGAGGCCGTTCGTACGGATCTGATAAATATGCCATCTGGAAAAGGAGAATGATCATGGAAAGATTACTTGCAATTTTAGAAGATATTCAGCCTGACGTGGATTATAAGACGTGTACCTCCTTGATAAAGGATCATATTTTGGATTCTTTATCGATCCTTTCACTGGTTGCGGAAATCGAGGATGAGTTTGATATCACGGTTCCGGCTGTTGAGATCGTACCCGATAATTTCAATTCAGCTGATGCAATCTGGACGATGATCCTGCGTCTTGAGGAAAATTAAGATGTCATCTTATTTTTCAATTGAATATCTTGCTTTGTTTTTGCCGGCGGTACTTATTCTTTACAATCTGATGCCCCAAAGATACCGCTGGCTTCTTTTATTGTTTGCCAGTTATCTGTTTTTCTGGCTTATCAGCGGTGTGCTCATCCTTTATCTTTTGACCGCTACCTTGACCACTTATATCATAGCGTTGCATATAGGAAGATTGCAGCAGCAGCGAAACATGCTGCTTCAACAGGTGGATCGTCCAGAACGTAAAGCCATTCGCATCTCTTATCAGAAGAAGCAGCAAAAGCTCATCACAGCAGGTGTGTTGATCTTGCTGGGCATGTTGATCGTCTTAAAGTATTCCGGCTTTATCGGAATCAATATTCAGTCATTGCTGAACGTGCTGCATCTTCCTTTGACCCTTCAGATTCCTTCTTTTGTCTTACCGATTGGTATTTCCTTTTATACCTTGCAGGCATTATCCTATCTTTTTGATGTTTATCGGGAAAAGATCCAGGCGGAATGGAATCTTGGGCGGCTGGCACTTTATCTGGCCTTTTTCTTAACGATCATTGAAGGACCGATCTGCCGCTATACCGATCTTTCCTTTCAGTTATATGAAGGTAAGAAGATATCATGGAATCAGTTTCTTTTCGGAATGCAGCGCATCGTTTACGGCTTGATGAAGAAAATTGTTATTGCCGATCGCCTGAATCTTTTTATTAAGACGATCTTTCATGATTATAACAGCTATGATGGGGGCATGATCGCTCTTGGAGCCTTGCTTTATACCTGTCAGCTGTATATGGAATTTTCAGGTACGATGGATGTCATTATCGGCAGCGGAGAGATGTTTGCCCTTAAGATTGAAGAAAATTTCAGACAGCCGTTTTTCTCAAAAACAATTTCTGAATTCTGGCAGCGGTGGCATATCTCTTTAGGACTTTGGTTTAAAGATTATATCTTCTATCCTTTGTCGATGTCTAAGCCGTTGAAAAAGCTGATGGCATGGGCAAGAAAGAAAGTGGGAAACCATTACGGTCCTCTTGCCAGCGGTGCCATTGCCTTATTCTGCGTATGGCTGGCAAACGGTTTCTGGCATGGCTCAGGCTGGAATTATATTTTCTTCGGTCTATATCATTTCGCCTTGATCTTAGGCGGCAGTCTGATTGAGCCTGTTACAAGTCGAATCGTTTCTTTTTTGAGAATCAATAAAGAAAGTGCTCCCTATCAATTTTTTCAAATAATTCGGACCTCTGTCTTCGTGGTCATCGGTGAATTATTTTTCAGGGCAAAAGGACTGAAAGCCGGTATTCATATGTTCATAACGATATGTACAAATTTCTCATGGACTTCCTTGAACAATTCGATTTTTTCCATAGGTATGGATCGTCAGGATTTTATCGTTGTGATAATAGGAATTCTTATAGTATTTATGATCAGTGTGGTGAAGGAAAGAGGACTGTCGTTCAGAGCGCTTATTTCCAGGCAGCCTGTTATGCTGCGATGGAGCTTATATTATATGTTCATCCTGTTTATCGTGATCTTTGGTGCCTATGGAGTCGGCTATATTCCTGTTGATCCGATTTATGCTAATTTTTAGGAGGTGTCCATGAAAATAAAATATGTTGTGCGTTCGATTCTTTTTGTGACAGGGCTGATGATCAGCTTAAGCTTAGCTTCATGGGTCGTTTTTCCTAAGAATAATTCTGTGGAATTTGGTATGTCAGATGTAAATGCCAATGGCATATTAGGTGAAGATGATGATACGATCGATGTATTGGTTTTGGGAGATAGCTTATCTTATTCTTCGATTTCACCGATGATGATGTGGAAAGAAGAAGGATTTACGGCTTATGTCTGTGGAACATCTGCCCAGCAGCTATATGAATCGATGAATTTTTTGAAACAGGCCTTTGTGAATCAAAAGCCTAAAATAGTCATTTTAGAAACAAATGCGATTTATCGGAGCTTTTCACCGATTAAAACGATTGAAAACAGCTTTCACCGCTTATTTCCTGTTTTTCAGTATCATGATCGCTGGAAATCCATATTACCGGTCGATTTTGGTGGTTCTGTGGAATATACATGGCGGGATGATCTAAAAGGTTTTAAATATAGTAATAAGATTGATGGGATCAATGCACAGGATTATATGCGTAAAAGTGATCAAGCTGCAGAGATTCCCGAGTTAAATCGCCAGTACGTGAAAGAGATGGCAAAGCTTTGTGAAGAAAATGATGCGCAAATGATCCTTATAAGTACACCAAGCAGTGTAAACTGGAATTATAAGCGTCATAATGGTATCCGGTTATTAGCAGAAGAATATGGTTTAAATTATTATGACTTAAATCTTTTAAGTGAAGATATTTCTATTGACTGGAGTCGTGATACCCGAGATAAAGGGGATCATTTAAATTATTATGGCGCACGCAAGGTATCGGCTTATTTGGGAAGATTTTTAAAGAATGAGTATGCGTTGCCGGATCATCGTCAGGACAAGAATTATCAAAGCTGGAATGAAGCTTACATCAGATATCAACAAATAACCGAACAAAGCTGATATCTTATGATATAATGATTTCAGTGGAGGTATGTTATGATCTATATTTATAATGCAGGACCTATGTTTACAGAAGCAGATATTCATCAAAGAAGGGCAGAAGGAAGAAAGATGAAAGAATTGCTGGAGGAGAATCATCAGGAATATTTTCTGGCCAATCCGATCGATCTGCCACTAGACAATACGAAGCCATTGACATCTGAACAAATCTTCTTAACGGATTATGAGCATGTCAGCAAGGCTAATGTCTTCTTTTTTGAGCTTGCAAGCGGTGATGCGGGAACCTATGTGGAATTAGGAAATGCCATTGAAAAACTGATGAATGGTAAGGATATCCATATGTATCCTGTATTTAACGATATCCGTTTACAGCGTAATGGTATGAGCGGTGTTGATTGTCCGATAGGTTTTAATTCTTATCTGGTCGGTTGTTTGAAAGCAAATAAAATAGATATTTATATGAGCTTTGATGAAGCTTTGGAAGCATTTAAAAAAGATTTTGATTTGCATTAATCCATGGTTTATTCCATGGATGTCAGATTGTTGACAAATGGCTCTTTTGGAATTTCCAATAGGGCTTTTTTTTTGTATTTTTCTTAAATTGTCGTTCTGTCAGTCAGCTTGTGATGATATGTGCCGTTATTTCATTGGGGATATGGTGGTTTGTCTGTGTTTTGATTCAGAAATATTAGTTGTTTTATTTGGATCATTGAGGTTGATGTCATGCAGGTTGTACAAACTCATGTGGTGTCGCAGCTTTGAAAATGTCAGATTACGGTATCAGGAAGGAAGAATTTGATGAACTGGCTGAAAATGCCCGTACGATGATGGGTGGTTTGTTTATGGCGGATCCATGTGAACGAACTCATGAAGCCTGTGTGAAAATCTATAATGATTCGTTTCGATAAAAAATAGAACAGCTGTCCGATCAGACAGCTGTTTTTGAATGTAGATAATCTTTTGAAAATTCAATGAATTTTGAAACAGCAAGGCTTAAAGGCTGTTCTCTTTTCCATGCCATTGCCGTTGTAGCGCTCAATTGAGGCGATAGTCCGATACATTTGACAAGGTTTTGATTCCAGAAGGAAAGCGATCCCTCAATGGCAAGGGCACAGGCAAGACCCTGTTGTACCATCACTGCCGCATTACTGTTGAGATTGCTTTTAAAAAGTACATGCAGTTGTGGATAAAGATCACCAAACCAGTTGGCTAATTCACTTTGCATATTCAAGCGATAAGGCAGGATCATGGGAACCCCTAGAAAATCCTCAGGAGTAAGTGTCTCTTTATCGGCAAGTGGCGAAGCTGCAGGTACGAGTGCGACCCATTTCTCTTTTTTAGAGATACGGATAAAATCATATTTGCTTAGATCGACTGGTTCTAAAAGAAGGCCGATATCGCTCAATCCTTTTTCGATCCGCTCTTTGATATGGTCGCTGCTGGCAGTGTATAGCTCAAAGTCAACATGGGGGTAGATGGCAGTAAAAGCGTGAATGATTCCGGCAAGTACCTGTACGGCATACAAGTCACCACAGCCAATGGCAATCGTGCCTTCAATGACTTCATTTTGATGACTGACTTCCTTTTCCGCTTTATGGACCAATTCTAATATTTCTTCGGCTCTTCTGCGCAGCAGGCTGCCTTCATAAGTCAGGCTGATCTTCCGGGTCCCTCGTGTAAAAAGCATGACGCCCATCTCTTCTTCCAATTGAGCAAGCTGTCTGCTTAGCGTAGGCTGGGTGATATGAAGCTTCTCAGCAGCTTTTGTAATGTTTTCTTCTCTGGCAACACATAGAAAATAATTCAAAACACGTATTTCTATAATGATCCCTCCTTTAGTCTAATTTTATCATCCCCATGGTCATGATTCAATAAAATCATGCTTAAAAAGCATGATTTTGCATTATTTATAAGTATTAGACATGCATTGAGTAACTATTTATAATAAGACTGAAGAAAGAAGGCGAAATGTGAAGAACGATCGTATTTTTATTAACGCTTCTCTGTGGCTTTATACTTATGACTGCCAAAGAGAAGAAAATACATCATTTGTCGATGATACAACAAGTGAGGATCACTAAAAATGACAGTAAGACACTTGTCTTCAGGATATGGCATACCAGATGATCATCAAAGATCAACATCTGAATCTGCCAGATAGAAAAGGATGAGAAAAGCATTTCAGATGATAGTCACGAAAGTTTGTCATTAAGCGTGATGAAAGAGTGCTTGGTGGATGTGATGTGTTCTGGTTTCTCATCAAAAAAGGCGGCATCTTGACAGGGGATGAAATTACTTGTCAGAAATAATATTCAAGGAGGTTTGAAAATGAGAAAAGTATTATCCGTATTTATAGTTTGTTTATTATCTTTAACACTTAGCGCATGTTCCCAGCCAAATGAAAATGAAGGAGAAAATATAAATCCTGCTGATGAAATCGTGGAGCCGGAAATCGTGGAGCCTGAGGAAAATATGGAAACAGGCAGTGATACCCATATTCTGATAGCTTATTTCACATATGGAGAAAATGCCAATCTATCGAATGGTGCAGAGGTTTCCTCGAGTGCGAGCATTCAAAATTGGAATGGTGAGGTAACAGGTAATGCCGGTGTTCTTGCACATATGATTCATGATGCCATAGAAGCGGATCTGTTCTCAATTCGTACGGTTGATCCATATCCTTCTACTTATGATGAAACAGTTGCTCAGGGTAGAAGTGAGAATGATGCCGATGCACGTCCGGCCCTGGCTGTGCATATTGAGAATTTAGATCAGTATGATACGATCTTTATTGGTTTTCCAAACTGGTGGTATGATCTTCCAATGGCGATGTACAGTTTTTTTGAGGAATATGATTTTTCAGGAAAAACGATCATTCCGTTTCCAACCTCTGGTGGCAGCGGTTTTTCTGATATCCTGCAGACGATCAGTGAGCTAGAGCCGAATGCAACATTGTTGGAGGGATTGACAATAAATAGCTCACAGATCAGCGAAGCCCAAAATGATGTCGATGCATGGCTTTCTTCTCTTGGATATGGACAATAAATTGAAAGGATCGTGAAGAAGCATTTCATCAGATAGAAAATTAGTATTAGACATTGGAGGAAAACTCGTTTATACTATTGACTATCGAATGAAAAGATTCTGAAATGAATGAAGTTGCTCATTTTCAAGTACAATGAAAGATGATGAATCAAAGGAGGAAGATGATGCTGAATCGAAATAGAATTTTGTTCTCTCAGAAGCTTGAGATTTCACTGATTGCTGTTTTAGTGATATTGAGTCATGCATTGACACCTGATACGGATGCGAAGATGATGTCTGCGGATGCAAGTGAGGAAAACCTGGCACAGGCGACTTATATCATTGAAAGAGAAATCGTACCTGACATTGATGAGATCATCGTTTTAGATGCCGGACATGGCGGGGTCGATTCTGGAAGTGTCGGTGAAAATGGCGCTTATGAAAAAGATATCAATCTTGCCATTACGCTGAAATTAGGTGAATATCTTACTGAAAACGGTGTTCAGGTCATATATACAAGAGAAGATGATCAGGTAGCATGGATCGATACGACCGAGGATCTTCAAAAAAGAATTGATACGGGAATCCATGCATCTGCTTCGTATTTCATTTCCATTCATTTAAATTCAAGTGAATATAATGATGGTGCACGCGGATTTGAAATTTATACGGATGGGCGCAGTGATGATATTGTCATGCTGGCCTCTTCCATTCAGACAGCTTTAAACGGATTGGCTTATACGGCGGATCGCGGTATTAAAAATACACATGAGATGGGTTCGCTTTATGTTGTCGATCAAAATCCGGTTGCTTCTTTGCTGTTAGAATTAGGTTTTATCAGCGACAGCAGTGATCTTACATATCTTAACAGCTCTTATGGACAGCAGGAAATTGCGAAGGCCCTGGGAAAAGCGATCCTGACACATCTTATCTAAGGGTTGCGATTTATCAACAAAAAAATATACTGTTAGAATGATAGTGGATGGATTAACACAAATAGAAATTCCAGTGCGATGAGCGCGCTGGTTTTTTTCTGAATTTATGTGTAGTTGTTATTTATCGGATATGAATGTATTTAAACACAATTAAAAAAAATGAGAAACCAATATCTGATCTGTCTTATGCCGTCAAAGCCCCGTACCATGGGCTTTCCGGTATTTTTCGCTTTTGGAGACCTTCTCAGAAATACCTGAGTGCGTTTAAGTTTTAGTAGTAAAAGGTAGTAAAACACATAGTAAGTAGTAAGCCGTTTAGGCAGCGACTCTTTGCATCTTCTCCATGGCAGGGTCGCACGTCACGTGACCATAGTATCTGAGTGTTATCTGGTCTGTCGCCCTTGGCACAAAGAGCGTCAGTGTGGAGACATCGACCGTTAGGCCATGCAGCAAAATGATGAAAACAGGTTACGAAAAAGGCCCATTTGGTCGGTTTCACAGATGCGTGTGGTAAAGTAGTATGCTATAATAGTGGTACATAGAAAACGGGAAAAAGGAGCGAGTTTGACTGTTCGTAAAAACGTCATGAAGAGCAGCGGCCACTATATCGAATCTCTCACGCAGGAGTCGAAGAAGGACTGATACCTGTACTCTTCATACTGGGCCACATTGCGTGGCAGATGGTCATGTAGGGCACTTGAACACGTATAAAGGGTTGTGAGTAGTCGGAAAAACTGCCACAGACGGAAAGGATAGAGACCATGATGAAGGATAAGAACTTTGAGAACATGGATGAAACGAAGGTAGATGAGACCGAGGCCATGAACAGGCCGGAGGGCATCGGTGACGCGGGCGAGCCGGAGGATAAGGCTCCAAAGTTCGCGGTGCGTTCGAAAGACAAAGCAAAGAAGGACATCATTGCCGCCTTGACGAAGGCGCGTGAAATGGGTACCGTCTCCTCCGAGCTTTCGGACGAAGACATTGCGGGCATCGTGACGCCTGCGGTTGACACTCTCTATGACGCCTACGAGAAGGACGGCATCGTACCGACCCGCGAGGCGTTTGCCGAGTGCTGCACGAGCGAGGAAATCAGTGGCGTCGTGCTCGGGATGCCTCGCGACCCGTTCGTCAAGAGACGTCTGGGCAGAAAGACCATCGCTGCAATCTGCACCGGTTGCATGGTCGTCACGGTGCTGGTCGGTGTTGGTGTGTGGACGGTGGTCAGCGGGCAGAAGCAGGCCGCTTCCGATACCGGTGTGTCTGTCTCCGAACCTGCAGGCATGTACGACGAGAGCGATGAGGCGCAGGTCGAGTCCGGTGGTGATGTGGATGACGAGAGTGCCGTCAAGACCGATGAAGATGCTCAGTCCGCCTCTGACGAGGGAGAGTCTGCTGGTGGCTCCACCACCAATGAATACTCCGCGACGGACAGTGGCTCTGCCTCAACCACTGGCGGCGGCAACGTCGACTCAGACTCCACTGGTGGTTTTGGCACCAGCTCATCTGGACAACAATCCCACACCCACAACTGGGTGCCGGTGACCACAACAGTTCACCACGATGCCCAGTATAAGACGGTGCATCACGATGCAGTGACTCAAGAGCGTCATATCTGTAATGGCTGTGGAAAAGACATCACGGGGAATGAATCCGCACACTTAAAGGAGAACATTCTCAACGGCTGCGGCGGCTGGCACAGCGAGGTAGTGACTGTTCAGGCAGCATACGATGAGCAGGTTCTCGTGAACGCAGCGTGGGACGAAACGGTCACTACTGGCTACAAGTGCTCCATCTGTGGTGCGACGAAGTAACAGGGGCGATGAGTAAGATGAGCAATTTTATCCGGTCTCATTGCGGCCACCATAGCTGTGGGTGTCTATCCCGGAGCTTGTTTGGCTGTCTGCAAGGCTCTGCTCTGTGTGGGACTCGGGTCGCACCTGGTGTGACGCTGTTCTACACGTTTGTCCTGCCGCTTCTCGAACGCCACTTTGGCTGATAAATTGTGATAGGCAACAAAAGAGGGTGCCCCACAAGGGACACCCTCTTTTTGTATTTATCTGGTTTGTTCGTCCTTTGCAGACGGTTCATGGGTAGTGCTGCCATCAAGCACCCTGAAACCGGTCGGACTTTCTGAGAGATAGATGGCTTTCAGCCGCTCCGCATCCAAGTCGAAGTGAAATACCTCTCTTCCGCTCGACATGATTTATCACTTCATACAGAAACATTGCGGATCGGTCTTTCGAAATACCTCAAGGCAGTCAATGGCATCTGTGTCATCTTCATAAGCAGTGAGCGATTTGATATTTTGCATGACCCACTTGGTGTTGGAAAGCATGGAGAGAGCAAGACACTGGGACTCAACCTCATCGTCTACCCTTGCTTTCCATGTGTTCTTCCCTATGCGAGTAAGCCCAAGTCTCTCTACGTTCTCTATCATACATACCCTCTTTTTTTGTTCATATTGCTTTCTGTCATGCTTTTTTACTACATTCCCACTATTTTATCAACCGCCACGCCGATGCTAAGTACATGCCCCGATAGGTGCAAACAACAAATGATTTTAATAAAGTTTATGAAGCATGTATTGTTTCACAACCAGCTTGAATAGGTGCAAACGACAAATGATTTTAATAAAGTTTATGAAGCATGTATTGTTTCACAAACAGCTTGAAGTTGCGTGGCAGTAAAATTCCTTCCAAGAGTTGTTTTAGTAGAGATAGAGGTTGTGGTAATCATTAAAAAATAAATGATAAAGAATGATATTTATAGTTTTCCGATAATATTGAAATAATGTTTAATGAATTAATTGTTTTGAAATGATGGAGGTCTGGATCAAAATCTATGAGAATCCCAGCGAATTATACTGGGATTTTATTTATATTGATTGAATTATTTCATATATAAATGAAATATTTTCCAAAAAAATTAATATTTTTTCAATTTTATGACTGTTTTTACGCATTTTTGCGGTTGTAGGATAAAAGAAATGATGAATTACATCATTTTATGGGTGATTTTTTTTACCAAATAAGGTAAAATAGATATAGTTATGTGAATTTATTTAACTGGAGGAAGCAATATGGTAAATGAACGAGATGAAGTGATGGAAGAAAAGGATCTTGATGCCGATATCAAGCTGCGTGAGGCTTTGATCGAAGAGGCAAAAAATCTTGAAGTATCTTCAGATTGGAATTCCGTCGTTCGTGAGATCTCAAATTTGAAGAGGAGATGGAAACGAATCTCATACTGGGAATCCGTATATGAGGATCAGCTGGAGGAAACATTTGAAAAAGCAATTGATGAGCTTTATGCGAAGCGCAGTGAAGTTTTTGAAAATGCGAAAGTAGTGAAAGAAGAATTGATTGAAAAAGCACGTCAGCTTGGGGAAGCTGAAAACTGGAATCAGGCCACAGAAGAGATGAATGAGCTGATGCGTCAGTGGAAAGCTGCCGGTTCTGCCGGTAAGGAGGACGATGCCTTGTGGGAAAGCTTTAATGGCATTCGTCAGAAATTCTTTGAGGATAAGCATCAGTATTTTGAAGATATGAAGAGCCGTTTTGAAAATGCCCGTAAGGTGAAGCAGGAGCTGATCGAAAAGGCGGCTGCATTGGCAGATTCGGTGGAATGGCAGAAGGCAAGCAATCAGTTCAAAGAATTGATGGATCAGTGGAAGGCTGTGGGCAGTGCCGGAAGAGGACATGAAGACCGTCTTTGGAATGAGTTTAATGAAAGTCGTCAGAAGTTCTATGAAAGAAGAAACCAGCATTATACCGAGCTTCATGCACAGCAGAAGGAAAGCTATGCCGCTAAGAAGGCGCTGATTGCAAGAGCGAAAGAGATTCTGGAAGAAAATGAGTTCACAAGAGAAAATACTGAAATGATGAAAGATCTGAATCAGCAGTGGAAGGCTGCCGGATTCTGTGGAAAAGACCGTGAGGATCAGATCTGGAATGATTTTAGAGCTGTCATGGATGAGTATTTTGCCGGACTGAAGGAATTGAATGAGCAGAAGCATCAGCAGTGGCGTCAGAGAATGATGGAGAATCGTAAGCGTAAGCAGGATCTGATTGCCAATCAGAAAAGACAGGTTAAGCGGATGCAGGATGAATTAGTGGGTCTGCTGAGTCAGCGTGAATATGATGATATGGTGGATCGTATCGAGGACAAGAAGGACTTTATTGCCGAATTGGAAGAACAGCTGGCCGAAATGGATCAGGCGTTAAAAGAAGAGTAGTTGAAAGCAGTCTTTGACTGCTTTTCTTATGAAAGGATGGATGTTCATGAATGAAGAGGAAAAGATGAATCAAAGAGAGTGGTATGATGCCAATTATGATCTTTTGTTAGTAAAAAAAAGAGAAAAAGCGATGGATCTTTGTTATGAATATAACCAGCTAAAGCCAAGCGATCATGAACATAGGAATCAGATATTAGGTGAATTGCTGGGTTATGAGCCTCAAGGGTTGACCCTTTTAAGCCCTTTTATGTGTGATTATGGAAATCATATTCATTTTGGTGAAGATGTATTTGTCAATATCAATAGTTATTTTATGGATGGCGGGGAAATCTTTATCGGCAATCATGTTTTTATCGGTCCCTCTTGTGGCTTTTATACGGCTACGCATCCTCTTGATGCCGACAGAAGAAATCAGGGCCTGGAAAAGGCCTTGCCGATTCATATCGAAGATGATGTCTGGATAGGTGCCAATGTTGTCATACTTCCGAATGTCTGCATCGGTAAGGGCAGCGTGATTGCAGCCGGAAGCGTCGTTACGCATGATATAGAGGCTTATTCGCTGGCAGCAGGTGTTCCGGCAGAAATCAAGAAAAAGCTTCGATAAGAAAGGATTGACAAAATAGTTTGACAGGATTATAGTTAGTGTGCTAATTATTAGCATGCTAATGAAAGGAGGACACAGATGCGATTACCTTTTTATATGCTTATGTTCAAGGTGTTTCATGCTCAGCGTAACCGCATGCGCAAAGATATGAGCGAATATCAGTTAGCTCCGGGCCAGCCGAAGGTGCTGCGCTATATCTCTGCCCACAGTGAGTGTATGTTGAAGGATATTGCCGAGGAATGTGATGTATCTGCAGCTACGGTCAGCAAGATCTTAAATTCATTGGAGGAGAAGAAGATGCTTCGGCGTCGCATTGATCCCGAGAATAAGCGTGCTTATCAGCTTCGTATCACAGAGAAGGGGCAGGATGCCTTAAATTCATGGAATAAGCATTGTATGGAGGTAGATCAGATATCTCTGAAGGGCTTCAGTGAAGATGAGAAAGAATTATTTTGGAGCTTTCTGGAGAGAATGTATGAAAATCTGACGGGAAAAGATGTA
Source organism: Traorella sp. mt218 (assembly GCF_055420025.1). NCBI lineage: Bacteria > Bacillati > Bacillota > Erysipelotrichia > Erysipelotrichales > Erysipelotrichaceae > Traorella > Traorella sp. mt218. The sequence goes on along the minus strand of NZ_JBVAYM010000009.1, from coordinate 8,323 downwards.
CGATAAGGGGGAGTATGTGAATGCTGAGAAGTCTTATACCTTATATGGATAAATACCGGAAATATCTGTTTATCAGCTGTTTTTGCGTGATTGCGGAAACAGTCTTTGAATTGGTGATCCCGCTTTTGATGGCTGATATCATTGATGTAGGTGTCGCAAATGGTGATACGGGCTATATCATCAATCGGGGCATCATCATGATCATCTGTGCACTGATTGCCTTGGTATTGGGCAATATGTATGCCAAGTATGCCGCAATGGCAGGACAGGGCTTTGGCAGTGAGCTGAGAAGAGCTGAATTTATGAAGGTTCAGGATTTCTCGTTTAAGAATACCGATCATTTTTCCGGATCTTCACTGATCACTCGTCTGACCAGTGATATTACGATCCTGCAGAATGCGATCTGTAACAGTATCCGTCCGATCGTCCGCTCACCGGTCATGCTTTTGATGGCGCTCTTTCTGACGTTTTCCATCAATGCAAAGCTGGCAGCTGTATTTTTGATTGCGACGCCGATCCTTGCTGTGGGTCTGTTTTTTATCGTCAATAAAGTAGGTCCTTTGTATCGTCTGATGCAATCAAGCATCGATCAGGTAAATACGGTCGTACAAGAAAATCTGAATGCGATTCGTGCCGTGAAAGCTTATGTGCGTGAAGAATATGAAGAAGAGAAATTTTCTAAGATCAATGAACAGTTGAAGGTCAACAGTGAAAGATCTTTCCGTACCTCTGTTTGGAACATGCCGCTTTTTCAGTTTGTCATGTATGGAACGATCGTCTGCATCATTTATTTTGGCGGTCAGATGATCTTTGCCAATGAGATGAAGGTAGGCGAGCTGACGGGCTTTTTAAGCTATGTGCTTCAGATTTTAAATTCATTGATGCTTATTTCAAATGTATTCTTAATGGTTACGCGTTCCATTGCCAGTGCTGAGCGTATCATGGAAGTTTTAGATGAAGTACCGGACATCCGGGATTCATCCAATGCTTCGCTGAAAGTACAAAGCGGACGCGTGGAATTTAAGAATGTTTACTTTAAATATAAGGAAGAGGCTGAAGAATATGTTTTAAGCGATATCAATCTGACAATTCCTGCCGGTTCAACGGTCGGTATCTTAGGAGGTACAGGTGCTGCCAAGACATCGCTGGTACAGCTGATTCCGCGTCTTTATGATGTCAGCAAGGGAGAAGTCCTTGTGGACGGCCATAATGTAAAAGATTATTCCGTGGAGCATATTCGTGATGCAGTGGGGATGGTCTTGCAGAAGAATACCTTATTTAGTGGTACGATTCGTGAAAATCTTTGCTGGGGTAATGAACATGCCAGTGATGATGAGATCAAGTGGGCTTGTAAGATTGCCTGTGCCGATGAATTTGTCCAGCAGTTTCCTGACGGATATGAAACGATGATCGATCAGGGAGGCGTCAATGTTTCCGGCGGACAGAAGCAGCGTTTATGTATTGCCCGTGCTCTTTTGAAAAGACCGAAGGTCTTGATTTTGGATGATTCGACCAGTGCGGTAGATACAGCGACAGAGGCAAGCATTCAGGAGGGCCTGGCTTCCTTAAAGGATACGACCAAGATCATCATTGCCCAAAGAGTAACCTCGGTTCAAAATGCGGATCAGATCGTGATCATTGACGATGGCAAGATTCATGCGATAGGAACCCATGAACAATTGCTGAAGGAAGATTCGATCTATCAGGATATTTATTATTCACAAATGGAAGGAGCTGGTTTCCATGGCTAGACAGATCACGACCGCTAAGCCGAAAGATATGAAAAAGACCCTGATTTCTTTTCTGCAGTATATGGGTCACTATAAATATTCCTTATTTATCGTCGGTATATTCGTTGTCATCAGTACAGGTGTCAATCTGTGGGGAACCTTTCAGATCAGAACGGTTGTCAACGATTACATACTGGCGATGGATGCGCAGGGCTTTGTACGCTTTGTCATGCTGATGGCTGTTGTTTATGCCGTGGGTGCGCTGTCAACAGCTATCTATAAGCAATTGATGGTCCATACCGCGCAGAAGATCGTCAAGGAGATTCGCCAGGATCTGTTTAATAAGATGCAGCGGCTGCCGTTAAAATACTTTGATACCAATGCGCACGGCGATCTGATGAGCCGCTTTACTAATGATCTGGATACGGTTTTAGATGCAATGAATAACTGCTTCGACAACCTGATCCAAAGCTTCATGATGATCACGGGAACCCTCGTCCTGATCTTCGTATTGAACTGGCAGCTTTCTGTCATCGTGCTGATCAGCATGATCTTAATGTATTTATTGATCCAGTACTTCAGCCGCCGCAGCCGCTATTACTTCAAACATCAGCAGAAGGCCTTAGGTAACCTCAATGGCTTCATTGAAGAAATGGTCAACGGTGTCAAGGTCGTGAAGGTCTTTAATCATGAAGAGAAAAATCTGGAAGAATTTGATAAACGCAATCATGTGCTTTTAGATGCAGCCGTAAAAGCCTTACGTTATTCGGGCAAGACGATTCCGACAGTTGTCAGCATTTCTTACATCAATTATGCCATCGTGGCTTGTGTCGGTGGTTTTATGGCAATCGGCGGTATGATCGACCTGGGAAGTCTTTCTTCTTATTTGGTATTCGTCAGACAGACAGCACTGCCAATCAACCAATTTACCCAGCAATTGAACTTTTTGCTGGCTGCGATGGCAGGAGCTGAAAGAATCTTTGAGATGATGGCTGAAAAAGAAGAAGTTGATGAAGGTAAGGTAACCCTGACCTGTGTTGAAGAAAAAGAGGGTCAATTAACTGCCTGCTCCTATTATACAGGCAAATGGGCATGGAAGCACCCGCGTCCGGATAATACCTATGAATTGATCCCGCTGCGTGGGGATGTACGTTTTCATGATGTAGAATTTGGCTATGACAGCGATCATATGATCTTAAAAAAGATTTCCTTGTTCGCAAAGCCGGGACAGAAAATTGCCTTTGTCGGCAGTACAGGTGCCGGTAAGACGACGATCACCAATCTGATCAACCGTTTCTATGATGTCCAAAAGGGAAGCATCACGTATGATGGCATTGATGTGCGATTGATCAAAAAGGCAGATCTGCGAAAATCAATTTCGATCGTTTTGCAGGATACTCACTTGTTCACCGGTACGATTGCCGATAATATCCGTTACGGTAAGCTGGATGCCACAATGGACGAAGTCGTTGCCGCTGCTAAGCTGGCCAATGCCCACAGCTTCATCAAACGTTTGCCGAATGGCTACGATACGATGCTGACAGGCGACGGTGCCAATCTTTCACAGGGACAGCGCCAGCTGTTAGCGATTGCCCGGGCAGCCATTGCCAATCCTCCTGTTTTGATATTAGATGAAGCAACCAGCTCCATTGATACCCGGACAGAAAAATTAATCGAAAAGGGAATGGATCGCCTGATGGAAAATCGAACGGTATTTGTCATTGCCCACCGCTTATCGACCGTTCGAAATTCAGCGGCCATCATGGTGCTTGATCATGGTGAGATCATTGAAAGAGGCAGTCATGAAGAACTGCTTGAACAAAAAGGAAGATATTATCAGCTTTATACCGGACAGTTTGAACTGGAATAAAGAGAAAGGAAAACCCGAATCAGATTCGGGTTTTCTTTAAAAACATGATCTGACAAAAATCAAGAATATATATGAAAAGAGTGTATTTCTTGACACGGGCTGATTCTGCGTTTAAAATAAGTTGTAAATTTTTTTTAATGATATTTACATGATAGAAATCAATTCTTACAAAAAAACCGATGTGTATAAATTTTATTCAAATTGATTTTCAATTTATTTTTAAATCCGTAAAATAGAAACATGAAAATCAATCGTATGGAAACAAAGGAGGCTGATAGAGATGCATTATTTAGGTATTGACGTTGGATCTACGACTGTTAAGGCATATCTTACCAATGAGAAGGATGAATGTCTTTATCAGAATTATGTCCGTCATAATTCTGATGTGCGAAATACGATACTTTTTCTGCTAGAAGAAATCAGACATCAACTGGGAAATCTTGAAATATATCCTGTGATTACCGGATCAGGGGGACTTTCGATCTCTACTGCTTTGAATATCAAATTCGTACAGGAAGTCATTGCCTGCACGAAGACAATCGAAAAATATATACCTGAAACGGATGTTGCCATTGAGTTGGGTGGTGAAGATGCGAAAATCACTTATTTTGAAGGTTCGCTGGAACAGCGGATGAATGGAAGCTGTGCAGGTGGTACGGGTGCCTTTATCGATCAGATGGCGACCCTTCTTCAGACGGATGCTTCCGGTTTGAATGAGCTGGCAAAATCACATACGTGCATCTATCCGATCGCATCAAGATGCGGTGTATTTGCGAAAACAGATATTCAGCCTTTGATCAATGAAGGGGCTCAAAAGGAAGATATTGCGGCCTCTATTTTTCAGGCCATCGTCAATCAGACGATCAGCGGATTGGCGTGTGGAAAACCGATACGCGGTAAGATTGCCTTTTTAGGCGGTCCCTTGTATTTTTTGGATCAGCTGAGGGTCCGTTTTATTGAAACGTTACATATAAAGGATGAAGATGTCATCTTTCCTGAAAATTCACAGTTGTTCGTTGCGATGGGTGCATGCTTAAGCGCTAAGGAAGATTGTGAATCGGTCATGATCGATGATGTGATCGAAAAGCTGAAACATCTGAATACGCTGCCAAGTGAAAGTGTCGGCTTAGAGCCTTTATTTGAAAATGAAGGTGAATTGATCGAATTTAGAAATCGTCATTTTAAAGACAGTGCCCGCAGAAGAAGCTTAGAAAATTATCAAGGCGATCTTTATTTAGGCATCGATGTCGGTTCGACGACTTCTAAGGCAGTCATGATCGATCCAAAAGGAAATATCCTTTATTCTTTTTATGATTCCAATCGTGGAAATCCGTTGGAGCTGATGATTGAAATCATGAAAAAAATCTATCAACTGATCCCAAAAGGCGCCCAAATCAAAAAGGCCGGCGTGACGGGTTATGGTGAGGCATTGATACAAAGTGCTTTGAAAATCGATTATGGTGAAGTAGAAACGATCGCACATTATACGGCTGCCAAACATTTTCAAAAGGATGTTGATTTTATTTTGGATATCGGTGGCCAGGATATGAAAGCCATCACGATCAAGGATGGTGTGATTCAGGATATTACATTGAATGAGGCATGTTCAAGCGGTTGCGGTTCTTTTTTAGAAACGTTTGCCCATTCGCTTGGCTATGATATTGAAGCCTTTGCGGATCTGGCATTACGCTCGAAGCATCCGTTGGATCTGGGAAGCCGTTGTACCGTATTTATGAATTCGAAGGTGAAGCAGGCCCAAAAAGAAGGAGCTTCGCTGGAGGATATCTCTGCCGGACTTTCTTATTCGATCATTAAGAATGCATTATATAAAGTCATTAAGTTAAGAAATAAGGATCAGATCGGTAAGCATGTTGTTGTACAGGGCGGAACCTTCAATAACAATGCGGTCTTACGTGCATTTGAAAAAGAAACCGGTATTGAAGCCATTCGTCCGGATATTGCCGGCTTGATGGGAGCCTATGGAATGGCAATGATCGCAAAGGAAAAAGATGACGGCAAGGGAAGTACGATCTTAAATGCCGAGGAATTAAAGGATTTCCATTCGACACATACGATGCGTCATTGCGGCAAGTGTACCAATAACTGTTTATTAACGGTGACCGAGTTTACGGACGGCCGTAGATTTATCAGCGGCAATCGCTGTGAAAGAGGGGCGGATCTGCCGGTAAAATCAAAGACGCTTCCTAATCTTTATGAATATAAATATCGTCGTTTGTTCAGATATAAGTCCTTGTCAAAGGAAGAAGCAATTCGCGGCAGCGTAGGTATCCCGCGTGTCTTGAATATGTATGAAAACTATCCGTTCTGGCATACCTTCTTTACTGAATTGAAATTCAGGGTCGTTTTATCTGACAAATCAACAAAGAAGATCTATGAAAAAGGAATCGAATCGATTCCAAGTGAAAGTGTATGTTATCCGGCAAAGCTGACGCATGGACATATTGAAAATCTGATCGAAAAGAATGTCGGTTTCATTTTCTATCCATCCGTATTATATGAAAGAGTTGAAAATAAGGATGCCGGCAATCATTATAACTGTCCGGTCGTTGCCTCTTATCCGGAAACGATCCGTAACAATGTCGATGACCTTCAGACCCATCATATCCTATTTAAAAATCCATTTATTTCTCTTAATAATCCTAAAACGATGTTTAAGGTATTGAAGGAAGAGCTCAAGGAATTTGATATTTCGGATCATGAGCTGAAGCATGCCCTTGAAGCGGCTTATGAAGAATTGGATGTTTTCCAGAGCGATATTCGTGAAGAAGGCAAGAGAGCCCTGGATTATATGCATGAACATCATCTTCAGGGAATCGTACTTGCCGGACGTCCGTATCACATCGATCCGGAAATCAATCATGGAATTCCTGATCTGATTACCGGCGAAGGTTTTGTCTTGCTGAGCGAAGACAGCATCTGTCAATTGGATGAGGAACATCTGCAGCTGAGAGTCGTGGATCAGTGGACCTATCATTCACGTTTATATAAAGCAGCTTCCTATGTATCTTCACAAAGCGATCTGCATTTGATCCAGCTGACTTCCTTTGGCTGTGGTCTTGATGCGGTCACGGCTGATCAGGTATCCGAGATATTAAAGGCAAGAAACAAGATCTACACACTGATCAAAATTGATGAGGTCAGCAATTTAGGAGCGATCCGTATCCGTATCCGTTCTTTAAAATCAACGATTGAAAAGGGTGAGGAACAGATTGATCTTTCATCAAAATTTGAAGTGACGAAAGTTCCTTATACAAAGGAAATGAAGGATGAGCGCTACACGATCTTATGTCCGCAGATGTCACCGATCCATTTCCAGTTCATTGAAACGGCGATGAGAGAGGAAGGGTATAATTTTGTGGTCTTGCCAAGCGTTGATGAAAATGCGGTGGAACAAGGCTTAAAGTATGTCAACAATGATGCCTGTTATCCGAGCATCCTTGTCGTCGGACAGATGATGAATGCCCTCAACAGCGGTAAATATGATCTGAATAGAACCGCTTTGATCATCTCTCAGACAGGAGGCGGCTGTCGAGCTACCAATTACATTGCATTCATACGTCGTGCTTTAAAGGATGCCGGTATGGAACAGGTGCCGGTCATTTCTGCCAACCTGTCCGGTCTGGAAAATAATCCGGGCTTCAAGCTGACGCTCTCACTTGCGAAAAGAGCGATCATCGGAGTTCTTTACGGTGATCTGCTGATGCGTGTCTTGTACCGTGTCCGTCCTTATGAACAAGTCAAAGGTTCTGCCAATGCCCTTTATGAGAAATGGGTCAAGAAGTGTCAGGAAAATGTCCGTACGAACAGCATGAGCGAATTCAAGAAAAATGTTGTTCAGATCGTAAAAGAATTTGATGAGCTGCCCCTAGTCGATGTGAAAAAGCCTCGTGTCGGCCTGGTAGGTGAGATTTTGGTGAAATTCCATCCAACGGCCAATAATCAGGTGGTGGAAGTCGTTGAAAGCGAAGGCGGGGAAGCGGTGATGCCGGATCTGATTGATTTCTTCCTGTATTGTTTCTATAATGCGAAATTTAAAGAAGAGCATTATGACGGAACGAAAAAAGGTGAATGGATCGCAAAAGCAGGAATTGAATTAGTAGAATTTCTAAGAAAAGATATGGTCAAGGCCTTAAATGAATCGAAACGTTTCTCGGCACCGAATCGTATCGAGCATCTTGCGCAAAAGGCAAGTGAGATCGTTTCCTTAGGAAATCAGGCCGGTGAAGGCTGGTTCTTGACAGGTGAGATGATCGAGCTGATCGAAGAAGACTGTCCGAATATCATTTGTATGCAGCCATTTGCCTGTCTGCCAAACCATGTGACCGGAAAAGGTGTCATCAAGGCTTTACGTAAGAAATATCCGCAAAGCAACATCGTAGCCATCGATTATGATCCGGGTGCCAGTGAGGTCAACCAGTTGAATCGTATCAAGCTGATGATGGCTACAGCCTTTAAAAACTTACAAAAAGAAAATTAGTCTTTTGAAAAACCAAAAGACTTTTTTTACATAGAAAAACCTTCATCTTTCATAATTTGGAGGTTATTATATATATGATATTAAGCTTTTTTGATCAATTTTTCATATTTAGAAAAATCACTTGACGGAATATTCAATAATTCCATCGCTTTGTTCATATCGATTTGTAAATTAGCCATGATGCTTTGAATTGATTTGATGGTCGTTTCTTCGATACCTTTTGTT
>NZ_JBVAYM010000008.1:0-103021 GCF_055420025.1 Traorella sp. mt218 | reverse complement strand
CATTGCCAGCAATGGTGAAGATTTAGATTAAGACCTCACTTAGGAGCAGAAATGCTCCTTTTTTGTTATCTATGTAAAATCAAAATTAAGTAAAAGTAAAAGATAAATCAATATTGATTGCCTATATTGACACCTCTAATATGCCAATATAAAATCAAAACATAACTGAACCATACTATTTTTACGAGTTATCATAATGATTTCATAAATACAATAAAGGCAAATATGAAACTCATAACAGTTACCCCAATTTTAAAAAATATGATACGTATTCTATAAATGAGAAAAGGAGTAAGTTTATGCAGAGCGAGTATCTGATCATTGAACAGGTCTATGCCGCAAAAGAAAGTATGCAGGCAGCGGATGAGCTAATTCGTGCATATCTGCCTTTTATCCGATCGGAAACATCAAAGTTTTTTTCACGTCCTTGTACTGAGCAAGATGATGAATTCAGTATTGCGATGATTGCTTTTCATGAAGCCATTCGAGGATATGAAAAAAACAGAGGAGCTTTTTTTACTTATGCTTCTATGATCATACGCAGTCGTCTGATTGATTATCAGCGAAAAGAATCACGTCATTATGGACATCTTTCTTTAGATGAAAAGAAGGATGAAGATGGTAAAACCTTAATGGATACGATAGCCAGTGATGATACTGTTGATGATTTTGTAAGCTTAGAAGCAACCAAACAGGAAATTGAGGAATTGGCATCAGTAATGAAAGAATATGGTATAGGATTTAGTGATGTATCTGAAAATTCACCTAAACAGGAAAGGACCTTAGAAGCATGTAAAAAGGCCATTCAGTTTGCAGCGGATAATAAACAAATCTTAGATGAACTTTTGAGAACAAAAAAACTTCCATTAGCTCGTCTTGTAGAAGGCAGCGGAGCAGATAGAAAAACTTTAGAAAGGCATAGAAAATATATACTGGCAATGCTTCTCATCCAAACGAATGGATATGAAATTATTCGTGGACATTTGAGACATCTCCTAAAAACGAAAGGAGGTAATCTGGCATGAAGTATATGGTCATGGAATGTCATTTAAGTTATGCTGTTGTATTAGATGAAGACGGCAGGTTCTTAAATGTAGCAAATAGAAATTATGAAGTAGGCCAGGTTGTAAGTGACGTAGTCGTGATGGAAGAGAACTCTATCGAAATAGATGATAAACCAAAACCATATTTTAAATGGATTGCTTCCATAAGTGCACTTGCTGCATGTCTGGTCATTGCATTTACGACTCTTTTTCAATCAACCCCATCTTTGCAAGGATCAATATATATGACGATCAATCCTGAGGTAAGAATTGATGTTGGTGAAGAGGATATCGTTATTGATATCGAAGGCATCAATGAAGATGGTCATTTACTGATTGAGAATTATGATTATGAGAATAAAGAAGTGAATCTTGTCATGGATGAATTAATTGATCGTGCTATTGAAATGGGCTATCTCTATGAAGGAGGACAGATTACTCTTACATTAGATGCGGAAAGTGGCGAATGGATCACGAATAAGCAAGAGTCATTAGGGACTCATTTAAATGAATATCTAACAGATAAGCTTTCGGTTACGATCGAGATTACCAATCAGCCATCAGAAAATCAAGAAATTACGATACCAGTACCACCAAATAACTCTTCATCAAATGAAAATGATTCAGGATATGAAGAAGCACCTATTGTACCACCTGCATCTCAGCCAAATACTAATTCTCAAGATGATTATGATGATGACGATTATGGGGAAAATGATCCTTCGACAAATGATGATCCGGATAAAGATACAAATAATGATGGAGATAGTGGTTATGATAAAACAGAAACTGAAGCACAGTCAAATTACGGCGATTCAAGTTATGAAAAGAATGATGATGGAAATTCAAATTATGAATAAAATTTAAGCTTGACCCCAAAAACATCAAAGAATATCCGTAATCTTATAGTGTAAGGAAAAAATCTTACAGGGCTTCAAAAAAATTATTCTCTTACCCCGGTTTAGAAAGTGGGCTCACGTAATCTTTATATGTAAGATGAAAAAGAAGCCCGATAAAATAATGAAGGAGGAACTATTATGAAAAAAAGAAATTTAAAATCAATTTTATCGATCGCAAGTGTTTTAATGTTATGTTTGTTTTGTATGAGCGGATGTAGTGGAAATCCTATAGATACTACGACCCCTGACAGCAGCAGTGAGAATGTAGATGGCGGAATTTTATACTTAAAGGTAAATCCGGAAATTGCCATTACTTATGATAGTGAAGGAAATGTAGTAAAAGTAGATGCACAAAATAGTGATGCAGATGCGATCCTTGCGAACTATACAGGATATGAAGGAAAAGAATGTAAGACAGTTGTATCAGAATTAGTGAATGCAATTGGCAATGCCGGATATTTTGTTGAAGAGATTGAAGGTGAAAGCCGTCAGATTACCATTGAAATTGAAGCGGGTTCTAAGCTTCCAAACAGTACTTTCCTTGATGATGTTGCAGAAGAAGTTCGCCTTTGTGTAAGCAATAATAGCTGGCACAGTCCTGTAGATGTAGTAGGTGAAAGTGATTATGGGATTACTAATTATGTCGATACCGATTATGGAGCAAACAATGATGGTGTAACGGATTATAATGATACGGATTACGGACCAAACAATGATGGTGTAACGGATTACAATGATACGGATTATGGGCCAAATAATGATGGTGTTACAGATTACAATGATACGGACTATGGGCCAAATAATGATGGTGTAACGGATTATAATGATACCGATTATGGGCCTAACAACGATGGCGTAACAGATTATAATGACACGGATTACGGACCAAATAATGATGGTGTTACTGACTATAATGATACCGATTATGGACCAAACAACGATGGTGTAACGGACTATGATGATGGTAATAGTAATTACGACGATGGAAATAGTAATTACGATGATGGCAGCAGCGACTATGATGATTAAAGAAAAACCATCACTTAAACTTCGTCATGAGATTAAATATACGATAGATCCGTTAAACGATTGGATATTATCTCATCGCTTAAGAAAATTATTTAAACATGATAAAAATGCTGACTCACACGGGAACTACCGTGTGAGCAGTCTGTATTTTGATACACCGAATGATTCAGCATTACGACAAAAAATAGATGGTGTAGATCGTCGAGAAAAATTTCGTATTCGCTATTATAATTCTGATCTATCATTCATCCGCCTTGAAAAAAAGATAAAAATAAAAGGATTATGTAGTAAATACAGTGCTAGAATCAGTGCAGAACAGACAGAAAGACTAATCAAAGGTGATATTCGCTTTCTTCTTGAAAGTGATGAACCCTTATTTATTGAACTCTACAGTAAGATTCAAGGACGGCTTCTACGTCCTATGACAATCGTTACTTATGATCGTGAAGCTTTTTTATATGAGCCAGGTAATGTGAGGATTACCATTGACCGTAATCTTCGTACGGGAATGAGAAGCATTGATTTTTTAAATCATGATCTATATCATGCTGATGTATCGGAACAATTACCTGTCTTAGAAATAAAATATGATGAATTTCTTCCAGAAATTGTACGCATGGCTGTCAATATAAATCAAAAAGCAACTGCTTATTCAAAATATGCAGTGTGTCGACGATATGACTAAACAGGAGGGAATATGGGTTTTGGAGATATTTTTAAATCAGGATTTTTAGAAAATGTTACTGCAATATCTGTTTTAGATATGGTTCTTGTTTTGATCCTTTCTTTTGCATTAGGGTTATACATTTTCTTTATTTATAAAAAAAGCTATGCAGGAATTATGTATTCTGCATCGTTTGGGGTTACTCTTATTGCCTTGACAATGATCACAGCTCTTCTTATTCTTGCGGTTACAAGTAATGTCATATTGTCACTTGGTATGGTTGGTGCTTTGTCAATTGTTCGTTTCCGTACCGCTATAAAAGAACCATCAGATATTGCTTTCTTATTTTGGGCAATTGCTGTAGGTATCGTTCTTGCTGCAGGATTTATTCCATTAGCGGTATTTGGCAGTTTCTTTATTGGTATCATCATACTGATATTTTCAAGATACAAGGGATTTGAAAGACCTTATATTCTTGTTGTTCATTGTGAAGATTCTACAGTAGAAAAATATGTGTACGATTATTTAAAACAAAAAGTAAAGAAAACGTCTGTTAAGAGTAAAAGCGTAGTTCCTGGTTGTATTGAATTGAATTATGAAATAAGACTAAAAGATGAAAATACAGATTTTATCAATGAACTGGCAGAGTTTCCGGGTGTCAGTCATACCGTCATGGTTTCTTATAATGGCGATTACATGAGCTAAAGAATATGTTGAAACATAAGTATATTGATAAAATTTGTATCGTTGTGATAGCGGCTGCACTATTAATTACTTGTATATTTATCAACGGAGAAAGTTTAGGAATCACTTTTATGTCGTCGCAAATGGGTTATGAAACAAGATTGTTTGAAAGATCAAGGGTTCATGAGATCGATATTATTATGGATGACTGGCAAGGGTTTTTAGAAACAGCGAATGAAGAAGAATATCGCTCATGTACGATCGTGATTGATGGTGAAGCATTTTCAAATGTAGGATTACGAGTAAAAGGAAATAATTCACGACGACTTGTTCATGAATATGGTCTTGAGCGTTATAGTCTTAAAGTAGAGTTTGACCATTATGAATATAACAGTTATTATGGACTCGACAAATTTTCCTTAGATGCTTCTTTCCAGGATAACAGTTATATGAAAAACTGGATTACCTATGATATGATGGATCATATGGGTGTACCCACACCTTTGCGCAGTTATGCAAATGTTCGTGTGAATGGAGAAGATTGGGGCTTGTTTTTAGCTATTGAAGAACCTGAAGAAGCCTTTGCACGACGAGTATATGGAAAAAATCATGGACAGCTTTACAAGCCGGATTATAAGTCTTTAAACGATGAAAATGCAGATGTAGCTTTACGCTATACGGATGATGCTTTTGAAAGCTACGATAATATATTTAGAAATGCTAAGTTTGATATTACAGATCGTGATAAAGAAAGATTGATTGAGGCATTGAAGATTCTTTCTACAGGCGAAAACTTAGAGTCTGCAGTAGATGTGGATGAAGTGCTTCGTTATTTTACAGTACAAGTATTTGTAGTCAACTTAGACAGCTATTTAGGAAGGACCGGACATAATTATTTCTTATATGAAGAAGAGGGAATTATCAGTATATTGCCATGGGATTATAATCTGGCATTCGCAACCTATTCCCTAGGTATGCCGGATCCTATTAATGATGCTACACTTTATGTGAATTATCCAATCAATACACCGGCTTCTGGAGAAATTATGTTGAACCGCCCGTTATATCACAATCTCATGAAAAATGATGAATATTTTAAACAATATCATCGTTATTTTGACCAGCTGATCAAAGAATATTTTGAGAGTGGTTATTTTGAGAAATTTGTTGAGGAAACAAAAGCTATGATTTCACCTTATGTAGAAAAAGATCCAACAGCTTTCTGTAGTCATGAAGATTTTCTATTAGCGGTAGAAACGATCAAAGAGTTTTGTCTTTTGCGTGCAGAAAGTATCCGAAGGCAGCTTGAAGGAACGATACCTGCAACTATAAGAGGGCAAACGGAAGATAAGAGCAACTTTGTAGATGCCTCTTCCATCTGGCTGCCAGACATGGGAGAAATAGCTGATTTAAAGGATGAATAAAGGTGTTTAAACAAATAGAATTTCACTGATAAATGTGCTAATATGAAAGTACTTAGGAGGAAAGGATATGCAAAATTTTCATTATAACATACCAACACAAATTTATTTTGGTAAAGGTCAGATTGAGAATTTAGGAGAGAATCTGAAAAAAATTTCTGATAAGGTGCTTCTGGTATATGGAGGCGGCAGTATTAAAAAGATTGGTTTATACGATAAAGTGTGTGAGCAATTAAAAAAGGCAGGTATCGAATGGCAGGAACTTGCAGGAGTTGAACCCAATCCTCGTATTGAATCTGTACGTAAAGGCGTAGAAATCTGTCATCAGCATGGTTTGACAGCCGTCTTGGCTGTCGGTGGCGGCAGTACGATCGACTGTTCAAAGATCATCGCAAGTGGCGTGTGTTATGAAGGTGATCCATGGGATCAGGTATTAGATCGAAACAAGATTACGAAAGCTTTGCCTGTTGCGGCTGTTCTGACATTAGCGGCTACAGGCAGTGAAATGGATGGCTTTGCAGTTATTTCAGACTTAACCAAAAATGAAAAATGGGGATCGGGAAATGATCTGACAAAACCGGTATTCTCAATTTTGGATCCGGAGTATACGTATTCTGTATCTGCATATCAGACAGCAGCAGGAACGGCAGATATCATGAGTCATACTTTTGAAAACTATTTTAATCAGGAAAAGGGTGCTTATCTTCAGGCTCGTTTCTGTGAAGGTATCTTAAAGACTTGTATCAAGTATGCACCTATTGCTTTAGAAGATCCTAAGAATTATGAAGCTCGTGCAAATCTGATGTGGGCAAGCTCTATGGCCATCAATGGTATTTGTTCCTATGGAGAAAATACTGCATGGTCCGTGCATCCGATGGAACATGAATTAAGTGCCTTCTATGATATCACCCATGGTGTTGGACTGGCTATTTTGACACCAAATTGGATGGAATATGTTTTAAATGAAGACACATTGTGGAAGTTTGTAGAGTATGGGAAGAATGTCTGGGGAATCCATGAAGGAAGCGATATGGATATTGCGCATGCAGCAATTCAAAAAACTCGTGAATTCTTTAAATCATTAAATCTTCCTAGCTCATTACATGAAATTGATATTGATGAAACACATTTTGATGTCATGGCACAAAAAGCAGCTGATGGTGGACTTCAAAATGGTTTTGTAGCTCTTAGTGCAGAGGATGTAAAGAAAATATTTAAAATGGCATTATAAAAGCTGGCAATCGCCAGCTTATTTATTATCTTCTTCTTTTTGTAGTGTTTCTAGGATATGTTTTGATACTGCATAATCTTTGCAGCAGCCAATAATTTCATTGGCAGCTTTTTTTGCGGACTCCATACCATTTGACATCCCATAAGAATGTTTGAATCTTTCTAACATCTCTATGTCATTGCCGCCATCGCCATATACCGCAACCTCATCTTCCTGAAGATGAAGATATTCACATAGCCATGCGACAGCATTTCCCTTATTGACATCTTTTCCAGTAATTTCAAAAGCACCATTATCATAAGGAGCATTTACGATTTCATCTTTATGGTGATCAAGATAACAATTCATTTTTTCAATCGTTTTCGCATCACTTAAACGACAGTTGATCTTATAAATATCATGAGATAAAATATCATCAATACTTTGATCAAAAATACTATCTTTTATAAAATCTTCAATTTTCCATTTATTTGCAGCTCTGTTCCAAATGCTAGACCGGCTAAATTGATCCAAATGTTCCTGGCGATTCGCACGGATAAAAACATGGTCTTTGCCAATACAGTCAAAGTCAATCTCAGGAAAAGTTTCTAATAAATCTTTGACAATTTTTTTATCCATTTTTCTGTCATAAATTATATTTTGAGAAGGATCTAATATCAAAGCTCCATTCATACAAACCATAAAAACATCCCGTTTTTCATATTTTAATATTTTTATTTGCTGAGCATGCATGTGTCTGCCTGTCGCAAATGAAAAATATTTTCCTTCTTTAATTACTGCATCAATTGCATTAAAGATAATTTCATCAAATTCATGATCATCATTTAATAATGTTCCATCTAAATCACATGCAAATAATTTTATCATAAAGTCCTCCTCAACTCTTATATTATAAAGGAGAAATTCATAAAAAAATATCATATTTCATAAAATTTTATTGAAATTCACAAAAAAAAGAGATTGTCATTTTAGACAATCTCTTTACGAAGCCAGTTATATGAATACTTTCAATTTATAAGTGATGGAACCATATTCATAAAATTCATATGATCAACGTCTCTAGTTTTTAGATAACTCTGTCTTGAATCTTCTAAATATTTAGATCTTCATTGTTCATTCTTTATATGAATCCATCTATTGAAAATCCTCCTTTATAAACATGGAATCATTTAATTTGGAAGGAAATATAATTACATATGTTTGTTTGATTTCTATAGGAAGAACGACACATTAAACTCTCATTTATATCCAAATCATCGTTTTTTCTATTTTAAATCATTAAAACATTCTATAATTTATTTCTTAGAATTGTTTCTGACAATTCAAGTATGAAGCCATCTATATGTAAATCTCTTTCGATTTGTCAACGATGGGATCATCGATTTTTTTATAAGATCCTTAGGGCTTAATGAGAAAGTTATTTTATTCATTTTATATAATTTATTGAATATCTAACTATTTCTGTTTATAAGCACAGGGGGATTCGTTAGAATTCAATCATTATAAATTAATGATTTCTTACAACATTTCAATCATAAATAAGCCGTATCTATAAATAGATCATTTATCTATTTTTTCTACACTGCGGTAGACTTTTTATATATTCAGTTTTAGTTCTTCTCCTCTTCTCTGTCCATTGGTCTGCCCTCTCACAGAAAACACTTTCTTTTTAAAACATAAATAAGATTTTTAGTTTCCTCATGAAGTTCTGTCAGGCTTCATAGGAAACGAACTAAATTTCTTTTAAAACCTCTTTCATAAGACATTTCCTCCTTTCAGATGTTCTGTCTTTTTACACTTATATAATACCTTATTTATGCTATAGAAACAGTCTTATAATTTATTTTTTTTTGTGTTATAATAAATATGTTGGGGCATGATTCATGCCTTTTTCTTATATAGGAGAATAAGTGAATGAAATTATCGGTTTTAATGAATGACAAGATAAATCAAAACTGGTTTGAGAAGATGCTTGAAATGGATCGTAGAATTTTTCCTGCTGAGGGAAATGACTATTTAGAACCGGATTATATCCGCTCATTGTATAAACAAGTCAAAGAGGGACTGTTTTTTTGTGTAGATGAGGATGTAAATAGACTGGCAGGATATTTTACGGTGATTTTTCTTGATGAAAAGCAAAGAGATGAATATTTAAATGGTTCTCATTTTTCAACACTATTAAATAAAGGAATGAAGAAAGGAAAAAACATCCTTTATCTATATACGCTTGCAGTGGAAGAAGATTATCGTGGTACTGCATGTATGAAGTTAATGGGAAAGGCTTTTGCCAGATGGCTTGATACAAAGATTCAGGAGGGTTATGAAGTAAGTGAAGTCTATGCAGAGGCTGTTTCAGAAGATGGAGCACGTTCTTTGAAGAATGGTTTTGGGATGACACCTATGAGAGGTGCTGATGAAAAGGGCATTGGACATTATGTCTCAGATGATCAATTGAAATCTTATATTATTAAAATGCTTTGATGATTAGGTATAGGATAAAACGCTTTTTATGTTGATGATGATTGTGGTATAATCATTTTATAAGCTGACAGGAGATATTTATGAGAGGATATTTTATCACGTTTGAAGGACCCGATGGGAGCGGAAAGACGACAATTTCAACAATTGTTGCGCAAAAATTAAAAGAAATGGGCTATGATGCCATTTATACAAGAGAACCGGGTGGTATTGAAATTGCGGAACAGATTCGAAATGTGATTCTTGATCCAAAAAATACAGCCATGGATGCGAAAACAGAGGCATTGCTTTATGCTGCGTCACGACGTCAGCATTTAGTAGAAAAGGTTATTCCAGCTTTAGAAAAGGGACAAATCGTAATATGTGATCGTTTTGTAGATTCTTCTTTAGCTTATCAGGGTTATGCACGTCATCTGGGTATTGATAATGTGTATATGATCAACCAGTTTGCGATAGATGGATATTTTCCAGATACGACGATATTTTTAAATCTTGATTACAATGACGGATTAAAACGAATTGAAACAAGAGCCTTTAAGGATCGTCTTGATTTAGAAACGAATCATTTCCATCAGGAAGTAAGTGAAGGTTATCGGCAGGTACTTGCGAAATATCGTCACCGTATGCGTGTGGTGGATGCTTCACAAGAGGTAGATAAGGTTGTAGAAGAGGCGTTAAAAATCGTTTTGGAGACGATTAGAAAATGAAAGAAAAGCTTAGAAAAAAACAGCCAGTTGCTTATCGGATCTTAGAAAATGCTTTACTGGGAAAAACTTCAACACATGCTTATCTGTTTTTTGGAGATAAGGGATGTGGCAAATTTAAGAGTGCCATTTTACTGGCTCAAAGTCTTCTGTGTGAAAAAGAAGGCTTTGCATGTGAAAAGTGTGATGTTTGCAGACGTGTCGCAGAGAATAACTTTTCTGATCTGATCATTATTGACGGCAGTATCAAAACAATAAAAAAAGAAGATATCATGCATATTCAGGAAGAATTCAATAAGACGGCATTAGAAGCTACGGGAAAGAAGATCTATATATTAAATCTAGTAGAAAATGCTACAGCTGATGCAATGAATTCACTGCTTAAATTTTTAGAGGAGCCGGCAAGTGATGTGACGGCAATCCTTATCAGTGAGCAGCTGGATAAAGTGTTACCGACCATCGTATCAAGATGTCAGAAAATACCTTTCCGCAAACCGCCTGTAAAAGAAGGACTGGAATTTGCCAGAAATGAAGATATTGACGAACTGGATGCTTATTTGTGTTCTCATATAGCGGCAGATGCTGATGAAATTCTAGCGTTAAGTGAAGATGAAAATTATAGAAATGCCAGAGATTGGGCGATGGAGGTCATTGAACATTTTTATGATGATCCATATATGACACTGTTGACGATTCAGACTCAGGCATTTAATGAAAAAAAGGGAAATGATCGAATTCAGTTTGCTTATTTTAATGAAATATTAACGATATTTTTTAGAAATGGGATCATGCAGAAAAGTGAATGTAAAGATGATATATGGAATAGGATGATAGGCAAATATTCAAAAGAACAATGTGTTGAATATTTAAATATTTGTGTCAGTACAAAAAATCGTTTCAGTAAATCTGTTAGTGTGAAATTGTTAGTTGATTCGATGCTGATCAGGATGAAGGAGGTAGCAGATGGAGAATAAAGACTATACACATATAGCGTTTGTAAGTTTTTCGGAATCAAACAAGCTTTATACATTTGGGACAAATGATGATACCTTGAAGGTCCATGATAAAGTTGTTGTTGAAACGGTTCGAGGACTAGAAGTTGGTACGATCATGAAAGAAAATCAGCTTTTTGAAAATGTCTCCACTGAATTGGAAATCAAACCAGTTATCCGAAAGGCCACAGAAAAAGATTTAAAAGATGTGGAAGAGAATAAAGAAGCGGCTAAGAAGGCAATGGTGATTTGTGAAGAAGCCATTCAGGCACAGGGACTGGATATGCGTTTGATCGAAGCAGAATATACATTAGACCGCAGTAAGATCATTTTTGTATACGTTGCCGATGATCGTGTTGATTTTAGGGAGTTGTTGAAAGATCTAGCGACAAAATTTAAGTGTCGTATCGAACTTCGTCAGATTGGACCTCGCAATAAGGCAAAAATTGTGGGTGGCTTAGGTACTTGCGGCATGGAAACCTGTTGTTCAAGATTTTTAAATGATTTTGATGTGGTGTCAATCAATATGGCTAAAAATCAGATGCTGGCTTTAAATGTGCAGAAGCTTTCAGGGCAGTGTGGCAAGCTAATGTGTTGTCTTCGCTATGAAGATGCACAATATAAGGAAATGCGGGCGGGTTTACCAAAAGTGAATTCACAAATTGAATATAAAGGTAATAAATATCGTGTGACAAGCATGAATGTACTGTTGAAACAGGCAAAAATAGAAAATAAGGAAGATGTTCAATTTCTGGACTTTTCAGAATTATGGCCAGATATTGACTGGTCAAAACGATGAATCGGCAGAAAAGCTTTGAAAATGAAAAAGCAACGTTATATCTGGTTGCAACACCTATCGGTAATCTAAGTGAAATGACACCAAGGGCGATTGAGATATTAAAGAGCGTAGATGTAATTGCAGCGGAAGATACACGTAATACGATGAAATTGTTGTCACATTTTGATATCAAAACGAGATGTATGGCACATCATATGCACAATGAATATGAAAGTGCCAAAGGATTGGTAGCATTGCTGGAGGAAGGTAAAAATGTTGCCGTTGTCAGCGATGCCGGCTATCCGCTTGTCAGTGATCCCGGTCAGGTAGTTGTGAATATGGTGGTAGAAGCCGGTTTTAATGTAGTGCCTGTATCAGGAGCCAATGCAGCGCTAAATGCTTTGGTAGCTAGTGGCCTTTCAGCTCAGCCATTTATGTTTGTCGGTTTTTTAAAAGTTAATGAAAATGAACGAAGAAAAAGCTGTGAAGAATTATCAAAGGTCAAGCAAACGATGATCTTCTATGAAGCTCCGCACCGTATTAAAAAGACGCTGCATACATTTTTAGAAGTTTTTGGTAATCGTAAGATGTGTCTGGCAAGAGAAATTACTAAGAAACATGAAGAATTCCTTCGTGGAACGATCAGTGAAATGTTAGATATATGTGATGATCTCAAGGGTGAGATGGTACTTGTGCTTGAAGGATATAAAGAAGAAGAAATTGGCGATGATATTCCTTTTTCTATTTTAAATGAAAAAATACATTGTTATATCCAAAGCGGTTATTCAACAAATGAGGCAATAAAAAAAGTTGCCCGGGATCACGGGTTATCCAAAAATGAAATCTATAAACAATATCACAGTAGCTAGAGCTAATGCTCTGGCTTTTTAATAATACTTGGCGAAGATAAAAAGAAAAGCTATAATAAAAAGGAATTTAGGGGGATCAATATGAAAGATACAAATGAAAATGGTTTAGTACAATTTTTAGTGGGCATCGTTCTACTTGCAATAGGTTTATATATGTTATCTCAACGGGTGTATGTACATCATGGCTGGTCGGTCATACACTTTGGTTCTTTTAGTATCACATCTGGAATAATTACAATTCCCATGATCATAGGTGTTGTATGGTATTTTTATAATCCAAAATCATTAGGGCCAAAGATTCTTATCATCTTAGGTGTCATTTTTATTGTAGTTTCATTGCTTATGAATATGCGGATTTCAATCATGCGAATGACACTGTTTGAATATATTCTCGTTTTTGGCTTCATTGCTTCAGGCTGTGGTTTACTTTTAAAAAGTTTATTTAAAATAAATAATAAATAAAAAAGAAAAAGATGTGAATCATCTTTTTCCTTTTTTAATTATGTGAAATGCTAGAACGACTAGCGATAGAACACGATTCCCCAAGCAGAAGTAGAATTTCCGGCATTAATGTGCTCTACTTCACGAGAAGTAATCGATTGTTTAGCGTTTGTGCGATTCTTGTTGAATTTCACAAAATTGATAGCCTTTAATAAGTTCTTCATATTTGTATCCTCCTTCTCTTTATCTTAACTTACACCCATATAATATACTGAAAAAAAGCTGAAATCAAGGGATTTATTTAACTTTTTGAATTTTTTTTCACTTTGTTTTTCTGATAAAATCAAGTGTTTTTGTAGGGCAAACACTGTGTTAAATTTACATAAAATTTCACATTATTTCAGAAATTTTCATTGAAATAAAACTTGACATAATGAGAATCTTTACATATTATATATATGAACAAATGTTCATATGAAAGGATGTTAATATGGAAATTGAAAAATGTGAAATAACAGTTATCCATGAGGATGTTGTAAATAAGGTGAAAAAAGAGATGCCGGATGAAGATAAATTAGTCGCAACGGCAGAACTTTTGAAAGTGTTTGGAGATCCGACAAGAATCAAGATCATTTGTGCACTTTTAAAAGCTGAAATGTGTGTTTGTGATCTATCTGCTTTATTAGATGTGTCTCAGTCAGCGGTTTCTCATCAGCTCAAAACACTAAAACAAGCTCGTCTTGTTAAATATCGCAGAGATGGCAAGGTCATCTATTATTCATTAGATGATGATCATATCGGAAGAATTTTTGAAGCTGGATATGAGCATGTGATGGAGGATTAATTATGGAAAAGAAATATATTCTTGAAGGGCTGGATTGTCCAAATTGTGCTATGAAAATTGAAAGAGCGTTAAATAAGCATGAAGATGTGGAAAATGCCAGTGTGAATGCTGCAACATTAGGATGCACGATTCACTATAAATCATATACAGAAGATATAGAAAAAGAACTTATTCATTTAATTGAAGATTTAGAAGAAGTTCATGTCGTAAAAAAAGATGGTCATATACATCATGAAAAAGCTTGTACATGTGAACATGAACACCGCCATGACCATAGTTGCTGTAAACATGAGCATCATCATGAACACGAATGTTGTAATCATGATCATCATGAACATCGTAAAGAAGTTATGCGAGTTCAGCCGGCAGGTAAAGACTTAAAAAAATTGAAATGGAAAATTGAAGGGTTAGATTGTGCTAATTGTGCCATGAAAGTTGAAGATGCCGTAAATGAGGTGGAAGGAGTTGCATACGCTTCGTTGAATTTCACTACAAAAACATTACTGTTTTATGTGAAAAAAAATGCTGATGAAAATCATATCAAAGAAAAAGTCAGAAAAGCAATTCTTGATGCAGAAGAAGTTGAAATCATTGAAGGAAATGAGAAAAAAGAGAAAAAGAAGAATTATCAGGCTTATATTTTGGGTACAGGGATTGTCGTATTTGTTTTAAGTTTACAATTTGATTGGCAGATAGGAATTATCCTTTCTTACATTATGATTGGCTATAGCGTCATCGTAAAGGCGTTGAAAAATATTCGGCGTGGTGAAATATTTGATGAAAATTTCTTAATGCTGATTGCAACCATCGGTGCCCTTGTTGTCGGTGAATATTTAGAAGCAGTAGCCGTTATGCTGTTTTATCAGCTGGGTGAATATTTTCAAAATAAAGCAGTTGAAAGATCAAGAAATTCAATTGCTGATTTAATGAATATCAAAGCAGAAATTGCTCATTTAAAAACTAATGAACAAATAAGTGATGTAGACCCTGAAGAAATTAAGATTAAAGATATCATCGTCGTGCAGCCTGGAGAAAGAGTTCCGTTAGATGGAGTTGTTTGTCAAGGGACAACAACCTTAGATACAAGTGCATTGACAGGTGAATCACTGCCAAGAGAAGTTAGCTTAGGAGATGAAGTGTTGGCAGGCTGCATCAATTTGCAGGGGGTCATTGAAATGAGAGTGACACATGAATTAAGTGAATCAACGGTCAGCAGAATTTTAGATATGGTAGAAAATGCTTCCAGTAAAAAAGCAAGAACAGAGCTGAAAATGACTCGTTTTGCAAGAGTGTATACACCTATTGTTGTTATTGCAGCCTTGGTTTTAGCAATCGTTCCTAACTTCTTTCAAACTCAGATCGGCTGGCAGGAATGGCTGCTTCGTGCATGTACCTTCCTTGTCATCTCATGTCCATGTGCCCTTGTTCTTTCTATTCCGTTAGGATATTTTGCGGGTATCGGAAGTGCTAGTAAAAAAGGAATATTAGTAAAGGGTGGAAATTATCTGGAAGTTTTAAGTCAGATCGATACGATCGTCTTTGATAAGACAGGAACATTAACAAATGGTTCTTTTGAAGTAACAAATATTTATAGTGAAAAAGCTGATGAATGTTTACGTTTAGCAGCAATTGCGGAAAGCTATTCAACGCATCCGATTGCTCTTTCTATTCAAAAAGAATATGGAAAAGAAGTGGATAAAAATGAATTTAGAAATGTTGAAGAAATTGCAGGACATGGCATAAAAGGGGAATATCAGGGTAAGATATTACTTGCAGGAAATAAAAAGTTAATGGATCGTTTCCATGTTGCTTGTAAAGAAGAAGCGTCAACTGGAACACTTGTCTATATTGCTTATGATTCAAAGTATGTTGGTACGATTGAAATTAGTGATACATTAAAGCCAAATACGATCGAATCTTTGAGAAGCTTAAAAGAAAAGGGTATTAAAAAACTTGTCATGCTGACAGGGGACCGGCAGAAAACGGCACAAGCCATTGCCAATGAGTGTGGTATTGATGAGGTTCACTATGAACTGTTACCAACAGATAAGGTAGAGGAGCTGGAGAAGATCTTAAAATCAGCATCTGGTAAGGTAGCCTATGTTGGCGACGGTATCAATGATGCACCTGTATTAGCAAGAAGCGATCTAGGTATAGCTATGGGCGGACTTGGAAGTGAAGCTGCTGTAGAAGCCAGTGATCTGGTATTGATGAAGGATAATTTAAGCTCTTTGAGTCAGGGAATTGATCTAGCAAGATTTACGCAGAAGATCATGAATGAAAACATTGTCTTTATTTTAGGTATAAAAGCTATCATTTTAGGGTTAAGCATCTTTGGATATGCAAATATGTGGTTAGGCGTATTTGCTGATGTAGGCGTGAGCATCATAGCAGTCATCAATGCAATGAGAATTCTTAAAAAATGATAATGATTATCAAAATGAGTCTATTATTAAAGAAAAAATAAAATACTGATTGACAAAAAAGTAAGAAAAGATTATACTGGTGATGTATAAGACAAAAGTCTACAGAAAGGAAGTTAACAATGGAACTAAAAGGATCAAAAACAGAACAAAATTTAATGAGCGCATTTGCTGGTGAATCTCAGGCTAGAAATAAATACACATACTATGCCGAAAAAGCAAAAGAACAAGGTTTAAATCAGATTGCTGAATTATTCTTAGAAACAGCTAGAAATGAACAGGAACATGCTAAATTGTGGTTTAAAGCACTACATGGAGATAACATTCCTGAAACTGATGAAAACTTAAAAGATGCTGCAGCTGGTGAAAACTATGAGTGGACAGATATGTATGCTAAGTTTGCTAAAGAAGCTAAAGAAGAAGGTTTCAATAAATTAGCATTCCAGTTTGAAGCAGTAGCTAAGATCGAAAAAGCTCATGAAGAAAGATACTTAGCATTGCTTGCAAATGTTGAAAATAGCAAAGTGTTTAAGAAAGATGAAAAAGTAGTATGGCAGTGTGGTATCTGCGGTTACCGTGTAGAAAATGAAGTTGCTCCTGGTGTATGTCCTGTTTGTGGATATCCTCAGGCAGTATTTGCAAAAGCAAGCGATAACTACTAAAATGAAAAGGCATGAAAATGCCTTTTTTCTTTTATGGTGAAAAATAATATAAGGCTTTATCGTAAAAGTAGAAAATTTGATTGATTTTTAAAGGGATTTGTGATAATTTTACAGATAATACAAGGAAGAGAGGTACAATTTTATGGCGAAAGTTTTAGAAGGTTTATCTCATACGTTTGGTGAATATCTTTTAATTCCCAATTTAACCACCAAAAAGAATATCGTTGCAAATGTGGATTTAAAAACACCGCTGGTGAAGTTTAAAAAAGGAGAACAACCAGCACTTAGTTTAAACATTCCGATGGTAAGTGCCATCATGCAGTCAGTATCAGATGATAAGATGGCTGTTGCTTTGGCGAAAAAAGGCGGCTGTGCTTTTATCTATGGTTCACAGACGATCGAACAGCAGGCTGAAATGGTACGACGTGTTAAGAATTATAAAGCAGGTTTTGTTATTAGCGATTCTAATATCACACCTGAGAATACATTAAAAGATGTATTAGATTTGTTAGCTAAAACAGGTCATTCAACAATGGCGGTTACCGAGGATGGTACACCGAATGGAAAATTGTTAGGAATCGTAACAAGCCGAGATTATCGTACAACACGAGATTCGTTGGATAAAAAAGTAAAAGACTTCATGACAAAATATCAGGATTTGGTAGTGGGGCATGATGGTATGACACTTACAGAAGCAAATGATTTGATTTGGGAAAAGAAACTGAATTCTTTGCCGATCGTTGATAAAGAACAGCATTTAAAATATATGGTATTCAGAAAAGACTATTCAAGTGATAAAGAAAATACAGATGCATTGCTTGATAGTGAAAAACGTTATATTGTTGGTGCTGGTATTAATTCAAGAGATTATGCACAGCGTGTTCCTGCACTTGTTGAAGCAGGGGTAGATGTTGTCTGCATCGATTCAAGTGAAGGTTTCTCTGAATGGCAGTATGACACAATTAAATGGGTAAGAGAGCATTATGGGGATACTGTAAAGATTGGTGCCGGAAATGTTGTTGATGGAGAAGGATTCAGATATCTTGCAGATGCTGGAGCTGACTTTGTAAAGATCGGTATCGGAGGCGGTTCCATTTGTATTACTCGTGAAGCCAAAGGAATTGGCCGTGGTCAAGCAAGTGCTGTTATGGATGTCGCAAAGGCCAGAGATGAATATTTTGAAGAGACAGGTGTCTATGTACCTATCTGTTCTGATGGTGGTATCGTACATGATTATCATATTACTTTAGCATTAGCGATGGGTGCAGACTTTGTCATGCTAGGAAGATATTTTGCTAGATTTGATGAGTCGCCAACAGCTAAAGTAAAAACAAGCAAAGGTTATATGAAAGAATACTGGGGAGAAGGAAGTAATCGTGCTAGAAACTGGGCACGTTATGACCTTGGAGGTAAACAGGAACTGACATTTGAAGAAGGTGTTGATTCTTATGTGCCTTATGCCGGTAAATTAGATGATGGTGTATCGATCACATTACATAAAATTAAATCAACGATGTGTAACTGTGGCGCATTAACTATTAAAGAATTTTATGAAACAGCACGTTTAACATTAGCTTCCAATGTATCTATCCAGGAAGGAAGCGCACATGACGTCGTGCTGAAAGATGATTTTAAATAGTTAAAGAAGTTGTCTTAAAGAAGCCAAAAAAAGGCTTCTTTTTTTGGTTATAATGTAAAATTTATGTAATGTTTATGTTAAATAAATAAAAAAAGTAAGTAATAATATGGTAAAAAAATTTAATTTTATTTAAAAAAATGAGTTATTATATTAGATGAAAGGGATTTCACAAGAAAAAAGGAGGCATATAAGTGAAAAAATTTCTTACAATGTTCTGCAGCCTGTGCTTATGCTTAGGTATGGCAACAGGATGCAGCTCGACAACAGATGACACCCCTACGGATGATACGAATGAAACAGGGGAAATCGACCAGACAACTTTTGAAGAATTGTTGGAAGCTGGCAAGGAAAACGGTAAAAAGGTTACGGTTTATTCCACTCATTCCGTTGTAGTCAGTGCTTGTGAAGCATTCAAAAACAAATTTGATCTGGATGTTGAATTTGAATGTACACAGATCGGGGATACAGATCAGATCACTCAGGTAGCAACTGAGGTTTCGACAGGGGCAGCCGGAGCCGATATCATCTTTATTCAGGATGGTGCTCGTGTTCTTACTGATTTAGTAGACGAAGGATATGTAGTTAACTGGTATAATCAAGAGATCTATGATGCTGTAGGTGAAGAACAGGCAGAGCCGTTGCTGGTTTGGGATTACTGTAATAAAGTATTCATTTATAATACTGATAATGTAGCTGAAGATGAAATTAATAATATCTGGTATGTAACGGATGAGAAATATGCCGGAACTGTCATGATGAAGGATCCTTTTACCGAAGGTGTTAATATGGACTTCCTGACAGTAGTTACTTCTGATGAAAATGCAGCTTTGCTTGAAGAAGCTTATAAGGAATACTATGGTGAAGATCTTGTATTAGATGATGATTGTCCGAATGCAGGTTATCAGTGGATCAAGATGCTTTATAATAACGGTTTGGTTGTTGGTACTTCTGATGGTGATATGGCACAGTCTATCGGTGCTGAAGGACAGACAAAACCATGGTCAGGTCTGATTACATTGAATAAATATGTAAAGAACTTAGAGATTGGTTACAAGTTAGGATATACTTCTGATGTAACTCCATTTGCAGGATTTATTTATCCGATCTATGGACTGCTGACATCAAATGCCGACAATCCTGAAATGGCAAAAGCATTCCTTTGCTGGCTATATACTGAAGATGGCTGGTTTGGTGATGGTGAAACAACATTGAACGATGGTTCTGTTTATGTTGGTATGACAGGACGTCAGGGTGACTACAGTGCTAATACAAGCCTGGCAGTTGCTGATGGTGACCAGGAATTATCTGTTTGGAAAGATATCCTGATCGTTGAAGATCCTGAATATGCTGCTGAACATCGTGCAGATGTAGAAGATTTTATTAATTTGATCAAGTAGTTTTGAATCATAGAGAAGGGCTGTGGTGATACACTGCTGCCCTTGTCTTTTTTAGAGAGGTAAGATATGAAAAAGAAATTAAATCATTTAAAAACTTTTTTCAGTAAGCCTTATAATGTCCTGTTGCTGATATTTTTAGTAGTATTAGCCTATTTAGTGGTTGTTCCTTTATTTTCTATCGTTAAAGACACGTTTGTTGTCCATTCGGCTGAAAAATCACGTGTTCATCAGGCGGTAGGATCCTTTACGCTTTATCACTGGAATCGGCTTTTTGTTAGTCAGTATAGTAATTCATTGCTGTATGAACCACTCATGCACAGCTTGATATGTGCTGTTTTCTCATGTATCGTATCCGTGCTGATCGGCGGAGGCTTTGCTTGGCTGGTAACTCGTACAGATATGAGATGGAAAAAGGTCATGACGAAATTGTTCATTTTCCCTTATATCATGCCTAGCTGGACATTAGCGCTTGCTTGGAAGAATTTCTTTAAGAATACTGCGGTTGGCGGTGCGATGGGAATCTTTACGGCCGCTACCGGAATTGAAACGGCGAACTGGTTCGCCTATGGAGCATTTCCGATCATTTTGGTGACCGGATTGCATTATGCACCGTTTGCCTATATTCTGATTGGCGGTGTATTAAGAAATATGGATGCCAATCTTGAAGAAGCGGCTGTAATCTTGAAAACAAATCGTTTGCGTATGTTTGCACGCATTACGATCCCGATGGTCATGCCGGCAGTCATGAGTACGATCATCTTGGTATTCTCAAGTGCGATGAGCTCATTTGCCGTACCACAGTTTTTAGGTCTTCCGGTTCGTTATTATGTATTGACGACAGAATTATATGCGGCTTTACAGGGAACGAATCCGGGTGTTGGTTATATCATTGCGATCCTGATGATCATTATCAGCGTTTTGATCATGATCGGTAATCAATTGCTGATCGGTAAGCGTAAATCTTATGCGACGGTTACCGGAAAGAGTGCCAATGTATCCGTGTTCCATCTTAAGAAGGCCCGCAATATCATTTCCATTCTGGCAGGAGTTGTCGTATTATGTATGTCTGTCATACCGATGATATCATTCATGCTTCAATCAGTGATCATCGTGAAAGGTGATTATTCGCTTGCAAATATGACGTTGGATTTCTGGATCGGTATTTCAAAGGGTGGCAATGATATCATGGATAAAGCCGGTATCCTGATCAACAGCGATGTATGGAAAACACTTTTCAATAGTATCAAACTATCAGCGATCGTAGCTGTCGGTGCCGGAACTTTCGGCTTCCTTGCAGGATATTCGATCGTAAGAAGAAGAGGAAGCAAGCTGAGCCGTATTGTTGAGAATCTCACATTTATTCCATACCTGATTCCATCAATGGCATTTGCAGCTATCTATCTGTCAATGTTCTCCCAGAGCCACGGTATCATTCCTTCATTGTATGGAACATTTGCAATCCTGGCTTTGATCGGTACGGTGAAGTATTTGCCGATGGCTTCCAGATCAGGTGTCAATTCGATGCTGCAGCTTTCTCCGGAAATCGAAGAAGCCGGTATCATCCAAGGTATTCCATGGATCAAGCGTATGACCCGTATTATTGTTCCTATTGAAAAGTCAACGATCGTTTCGGGATATCTATTGCCATTTGTTTCAAGTATGCGTGAACTAAGCTTATATGTTATCTTAGTTACAGCAAATAATCGTGTGCTGACGACACTCTTGTTCATGTATGATGAAAAAGGATGGGATCAGTATTCCAATGCAATCAATCTTTTGATTATATTTGTTGTACTGCTTGTCAATTTTGGTGTTGAAAAGCTGACGGGTGCGTCAATCGAAAAAGGAGTAGGAGGAAGTAACTAATATGCCAACGATACGATTAGAGAATATCACAAAGAAATTCGGAAAAGATTCGATTGCTGTCAATCAGATGGATCTGGAAATCAAAGACGGTGAATTTGTTTCTTTATTAGGACCGAGTGGCTGTGGAAAAACAACGACGCTGCGTATGATCGCCGGTTTGGAAACGCCGACAGAGGGTGAAATCTATATTGATGGTGAACTGGTTTTTTCAGAAGAAAAAGGTGTCAATCTTTCACCGGATAAAAGAAATGTCGGTTTCTTGTTTCAAAATTATGCCTTATGGCCACATATGACCGTATATAAGAATATTTCATTCGGTCTTGAAAATATGAAATGGGAAAAAGCTAAAATTGATGCCCGTGTCAATGAAATCTGCGAAACGATGCGTATCAAAGAATATATGAATCGTTATCCTGCTGAGCTTTCCGGAGGTCAGCAGCAACGTGTCGCTATCGCAAGAACCTTAGCACCGAATCCAAGAATTTTATTGATGGATGAACCATTGTCAAATTTGGATGCTAAGCTGCGTAATGATATGCGTGCGGAATTGAAACGTTTGCATATGACAACAAAGGCAACCTTTGTTTATGTTACCCATGATCAATCAGAAGCCATGACCTTGAGCTCTAAGGTATGTCTAATGAAAGAGGGCGTTGTTCAACAGTATTGTCCGCCATTGGAATTGTACGGCGAACCGGCAAATCTCTTCTGTGCAGACTTTATGGGTAATCCTTCCATGAATTTTATCCAGTGTCATGGAAAAGCACATGAAAAGGGTATTGATTTAAATTGTAAACACTTTGCAGTACGTTTTACACCGAATCATCCGGTTGATTTAAGTGACGGTGAATATGTCTTAGGTATTCGTCCGGAATTTGTCGTCGTAGATGAGAAAGGTTCTATTGAAGGAAGAGTTATTTCATCATTGCCAAGTGGTATGGAAACGACACTTTCATTAGCTGTGAATGATGTGACATTCTCGGCTGTTGCCTTTGGAAGCATTGACTTTGCGATGGATTCGATCATTCATTTTGGTTTTTCAGGGGATCGCTATGTATTGTTTGATGCTAAATCAACAAAGATGATCACGTTGGGTTCACTGGAAGTATTGAGCGTATAATGAATACAACTGCCGATTCACTTTTTTGGAAATGGACATTAAGATTTATGGATATCATCCTGATGGGAACGCTTTGGCTTCTCACCAGCCTGCCTATTATTACGATCGGTGCCAGCAGCACGACCTTGAATATGTTAATGGGCAGGTATGTTACAGGGATAAAAGTAAATATTCTTAAGGACTATTTTCATGAATTTAAAAAGTGCTTCAAAAAAGCAACGATTATCTGGCTGATACATCTTGTGGTGTTTTTATTGCTTGCTCTCGATCTGATTTATTACTGGACAGGCAGTTCAACCTTTGATGCATTGGGAGCGGCTGTATTGGCCACATTATCAACGTTGATCGTATTTGAGTTTAATATGGTATTCATCATACTGTCCAGAAAACCGCATGCTAAGCTGAAAGAAATCATTTCAGAAGCTTTTGACTTATCCATGACATGTTTTCTGCAGGCTTTGTGCATTGCAATTTTAACGATTGGTCTTCCTATTTCCGCTTTCTTTTTGCTGCCGGAATTTCTTGTCATGATGCCGGGAATCATCTGTTATCTCAATTGGCAGATATTACCTAAGATGTTTGAGAAATATATGGTGAAAAAGACGGATAGAGAATATCATAAAAAACAAATTTCTAAATAAACAGGCAATGGAGTTTTGATTCATTGCCTGTTTCATGTATAATGAAGAGGGTGATCATATGGAAAGAATAACAAAAAAGAATGAAACAGGAATTGAAGTAAATAATATAGAAGAAGCCTTGGAAAGACTTTCGTTGTTTGAAGATTTTTATTTTGATCTCATTCATCAGCAAGAAGAAATCAGCAGGCAGATGAAAGAAATGCAGGAGAATGCACAGACAAGGCAGTACCGCTATCGTGAAATCAGTGCCCAAAAAGTTACGAATAATGTGATCATCAATATCTTAAAAAAATATGGAATAAAATAAGAGGAAATGATATGTGCGGAAGATATTTTATAAAGCTCGATGATTCAGAAATTGCCAGAAAAATTAAAGAAAGTCTGAAAGAAACCCAGTCATTTGAATATGCCACAAATGAGATCTTTCCTTCACAAAATGCCATCGTACTGGTGCCTAAGAAAGAAGGAATCGATGCGACTGTAAAGAAATGGGGTATTTCCGGCCGTTCACTTTTGATCAATGCACGCATAGAAACCTTACATGAACGCATTACTTATAAAAGGATCCTTCATAACCGGTGTGCTGTTATCGCTAATGGATTTTATGAGTGGAATCATAAGAAAAAGATCTATATTACGAAAGAAAATGAGCCCTATATTTACTTTGCAGGTCTTTATAATGAAAATAATGAATTTGTGATCATTACCGGTGAATCAGAAAACCAGATGAAACAGATTCATTCAAGGACGCCGATCATCATGAATGAGCAGAAGATGATGGATTATCTTCATTTTAAAGATATGCCTTCAATCGATAATGAAAATTTGCATTTTGAATTATGTGAATAGAGAAATCTATTCATTTTTTTAGATGGATAAGCATAAATTTAGCTGAGGTGAATATGAATCCGCAGCTATTTAAAATAACAACAAGCCGTTTAAGGATCTTTCATGAAAAAGTTAAAAAAACAGAAGGTGTCATTGATTTCACATTAGGTGATGCTCATGAAAATGTGAATGAGGATATCAAAGAAGCTGCCATACGGTCGCTTGATCATAATGAAACTCATTATAGTGAAAGTCAGGGCTTATATGAGCTTAGAGAGCTTTTGTGCTTAAAAGAAATGTTTTATGATATACAGGAAATCTGTATTACGAGTGGTGCTACCCAAGGCCTTTTTGAAGTCATGATGACCTTGTTTGAAAAAGGTGATGGTTTGCTTGTAGGAATTCCTGCCTATCCTTCTTATATATCGTTGTGCATCTTGTTTGATCTTGATCTGCAAACATTTATATTTGATGATGAATTTCAGATCAGTGAAGATTTCCTTCGGGCTGCCATAAAAGAAAATACAAAAGCACTGCTGATCAATCATCCTCATAATCCAAGTGGCAGCGTGCTCAATCAAAAATCAATCCAGATCCTTCATAAAATATGCAAGGAATATGATTTGCTGCTGATATGGGATGCGACCTATTTTGAATGTGGTTCTTATCCTACCTTATATCATCCCCAATTACATGAAAGTATCATTCAAATTCATAGTTTTTCAAAAAGCTCGCTCATGTGTGGTTTCCGTGTGGGTTATATTTGTGCTCCTTTAAATAAAATGAAAGAAATCGTGAAGCTTCATCAGCTGATACAAAGCTGTCTGCCGGTTTTTACCCAGAAAAGTGCCCTGACTGCCTTACATTCTCCTTTTGTAAGTTATGATGAGCAGAAAAGATACATTTTCCGGAGATTGATAGATATGGGTATCGATGTTATTGAAACAGAAGGCCCTTATTATATCTTTTTTTCAATCAAACCTTTTCATTTGTCAAGTGAAGAATTTGCGTACCGTATGCTTGAAGAGGTACAGATAGCAGTATTACCCGGGAAATATTTCTATTATGAACATCATATCCGGATGTCCTGCTGCATAGACTTAGAAAAATGTAAAGAAGGATGTGATCGCTTGGAAGCGTTTGTGAGAAAGTTATGAAGATTTATGAGGCCAATGGGAATCGTTTTATCTTAGGAAGTGAAGAGATCGATGTCGTTCAAATGTGTGAGAAGTATGCATGTGATGGTTATTTAAAAATATTTTCACATCGTATGAGCATCTATAATGCCGATGGCAGTGAAGCTTTGTTATGTGTCAATGGGCTGCATTGTTTTGCACATTATCTCTATGATGAAAGTGAGAAGTATGATGTGTTTGCCCTTGTGGTTCAAAATGAGATCTATAAGTGTGAGATCCTTCAAAAAGAACCGTTCATAAGTGTTGTGACGGTCAAGATTCCGAATATTTATCGTAATTTTGTCGATGTTGGAAATGAGCATATGATTCTTTTAGATGAAGATATGGAAAACGCCGCCCAGTTATGCAAACGATTTGATTGTAATATTTCTTATGTTCGTATCTTAAGTCAAAGCTGTATCGAAGTAAGGACATATGAGCGGGGAGTCGGGTTTACATTATCGTGTGGCAGCGGTAATATTGCCAGCAGCTATTATTGTTATGTGAATGGATTATGCGATTCACAGGTCAATATCTTAAATGAAGGAGGCGTGTGTTTTGTGGACATGAGTGATGAAATTGAAATGAAAGTGATGAGCCGTTTCGTACAAGAGATATGAATATCATTCAAAAGATCAAGAAAAATAAGAAAAAGACATTTGTCAGAGTTTATCTTAATGAAAAGATTCATGGTCTGAAAAGCTATGCCTATACGGCTGTCGGTGAATGGGAAAGCATCAAAAAGCTGCTGATGGATAATGATATTGATGATTATCATGTGGAAACGATTTGTGTGAACAGTGCATTATCACTTTTAGATATAAAAGAGATCAATGCCCGTATTGAATATGGGGCAGTTATACGGGAGGGTGTCGTGATCGGTAAAGAAGCTGTCATCCTGATGGGAGCCATCATTAATACAGGCTGTGTCATCGGTGAAAGAACGATGATCGATATGGGGGCTGTTTTAGGTGGCGGGACTATTGTCAGGGAAAATTGCCATATCGGTGCCAATGCAGTTCTTGCAGGAACGATTGAACCTTATTGTGAACAGCCGGTCGTTATCGAGAGAAATTGTTTTATCGGTGCAGGAGCAATAATCTTGGAAGGAGTGCATATCGGCGAGAATACGGTCATAGGAGCCAATGCGGTCGTTACAAAAGATATTCCCGCAAACTGTGTGGCAGCAGGAGTGCCGGCACGAATCATAACGGAAAATCGAAAATATGAAAATCTTACAGAAAATGATTTAAGAGGAATTTGAGAGAACGGGGAAACTTGTTCTTTTTATTTGAAATGCGGTGTTAAATTGTTCTTCGGACATTGTTTTTATGCTTAAAATCAAGTAAAATAAAAGAGATATAAAAGAGGGTGGGAGTATATGTTAAATCGATATTCAAGAAAAGAAATGCGTGACATCTGGAGCGAAGAAAGCAAATTTAATGCTTGGCTGAAGGTGGAGCTCTTGGCCTGTGAAGCGTGGTCAGAGTTAGGTGAGATTCCAAAGGAAGATGTGGAAAAGCTTTGGAAGAATGCAAAGTTTGATATTAACCGGATTTATGAGATCGAACAGCAGACAAGACATGACGTCGTAGCGTTTACCCGCTGTGTTTCAGAATCACTGGGTGATGAAAAGAAGTGGGTGCATTACGGTCTGACTAGCACGGATGTCGTTGATACGGCTTATGGTTATTTATACAAGAAAGCCGATAAGATCCTGTTGGAAGATATTGAACGTTTTATGGAGATCTTAAAGA
Organism: Traorella sp. mt218; assembly: GCF_055420025.1. NCBI lineage: Bacteria > Bacillati > Bacillota > Erysipelotrichia > Erysipelotrichales > Erysipelotrichaceae > Traorella > Traorella sp. mt218. Next base: position 75,436 of record NZ_JBVAYM010000008.1, on the reverse strand, counting down.
AGAAAGCTCTTCAATATAAGATGACGCCGATGATCGGAAGAACTCATGGTGTACATGCGGAAATTACTTCTTTTGGATTGGTATTCGCTTTGTGGTATGAAGAAATGAAACGTAACTTAAAACGCTTTAAGGCTGCCTGTGAAGACATCGAAGCGGGCAAGATCTCAGGAGCAGTAGGAACTTTTGCGAACACACCGCCATTTGTACAGGACTATGTGTGTGAAAAGTTAGGTATCCAGTCAGCGAAGATCTCTACACAGACGCTGCAAAGAGATCGTCATGCGGAATATTTCGCAACACTGGCATTAATTGGTACATCACTTGAAAAAATGGCTACGGAAATCAGACATCTTCAGCGTACCGAAGTGCGTGAAGTGGAAGAACATTTTAATCCCGGTCAAAAAGGAAGCAGTGCCATGCCGCATAAGCGTAATCCGATCGGTTCAGAAAACATTTGCGGATGTTCAAGAGTATTAAGAGGTTATATGATGACTGCTTATGAAGATGTACCGCTGTGGCATGAAAGAGATATTTCCCACTCTTCGGCAGAAAGAATCATTGCTCCGGATGCAACGGAACTTTTGGATTATATGTTGAACCGCTTTGGTAATATCTTAGATAACCTGACGGTATTTGAAGATAATATGAAGGCGAATATCAATAAGACTTATGGTGTGATCTATTCACAAAGATTTATGTTAAAGCTGATTGAAAAAGGCTTCTCAAGAGAAAAGGCATATGATCTTGTACAGCCAAATGCAATGAAAGCATGGAATGAGAAGATCAGCTTTAAGGAATTGATGGAGAATAATCCGGAAGTAACCGCTCAATTGAGTCAGGAAGAAATTGATGATTGCTTTAACCCGATGCATCATTTAAAAAATGTAGATACGATATTTAAAAGAGTCGGCATTGAATAATTGAATCAGATAAAGGGAAGAGGAGGTAAAATGGCAAAGACAGATTTAGAGATCGCTCAGGAAGCAGAGATGCTTCCCATTCAGGAAGTAGCGAAAAAAGTAGGTATTGAGGAAGATGACCTTGAATATTATGGAAAATACAAGGCCAAGCTTTCTTTAGATCTTTTTAAAAAGAACAAGGATAAAAAAGAGGGGAAGCTGATTTTAGTTACTGCTATCAACCCGACTAAGGCCGGTGAAGGTAAATCAACGACAACGGTTGGTTTAGGTGATGGATTGAATCGTCTTGGCAAGAAGACGGTGATTGCCTTACGTGAACCTTCTTTAGGGCCTGTATTCGGTTTAAAGGGCGGTGCTGCCGGAGGCGGTTATGCCCAGGTCGTACCGATGGAAGATCTAAACTTACACTTTACAGGAGATATGCATGCCATAACGACCTGCAACAACCTGATCAGTGCTTGTCTGGATAACCATATCTATCAGGGAAATGAATTAAACATCGATCCTGAAAGAGTGACATGGAAAAGATGCTTGGATATGAATGACCGTACCCTGCGTCAGATTGAAATCGGTCTTGGTGCGAAGACCAATGGTATTGAAAGAAAAGACGGTTTCAATATTACGGTTGCCAGCGAAGTCATGGCCGTGCTGTGCCTTTCCAGCTCACTTATGGATCTTAAAGAAAGACTTGGCAAGATGCTGGTTGCTTATAATTATGATGGTGAGCCTGTCTATGTCAAAGATTTAAAAATTGAAGGTGCTTTGGCTTTGATCATGAAAGATGCGATCAAACCGAATCTGGTACAGACCCTTGAAAATAATCCGGCGATCGTTCATGGCGGACCGTTTGCGAATATTGCTCATGGCTGCAACTCGCTTTTAGCGACGAAGCTGGCTTTAAAGCTTGGGGATTATGTTGTTACCGAGGCAGGTTTCGGTGCTGATTTAGGAGCTGAAAAATTCCTTGATATCAAGTGCCGCTTTGGTCATCTGAAACCAAATGCCGTTGTCATCGTTGCAACGATACGTGCCTTAAAACAGCATGGCGGTGTGGAATTTGATCATCTGAAGGAAGAAAATGTGGAAGCGATGCTGGAAGGATGTGCGAACCTTGCGAAACATATCGATACGATCCGGCAGTTCAACCTGCCTTATATCGTAGCGATCAATGAATTTGCCAGTGATACACCAAAAGAAATCGAAGCTCTTGAAAACTGGTGCAAAGAAAATAACCATCCGATGTCTTTATCACAGGTATGGGCAAAAGGCGGCGAAGGTGCTTTGGACTTAGCTCAGAAAGTGGCGGATATCTGTGAACAGGACAATGATTTTGCGCCAATCTATGATGTTGATGCTTCCATTGAATCCAAGATCGAAACAATAGCCCAAAAGGTATATGGTGCCAAGGGTGTTGTCTTTACGGAAGAAGCACAGAAGCAGATCAAGATCTATAATGAACTGGGCTGGGATAAGATGCCGATATGTATGGCCAAATGTCAGACTTCATTGAGTGATAACGCAAAAATCTATGGCGCACCTAAAGATTTTACGATCACTGTCAGGGAGCTTCGTCCATCAATCGGTGCCGGCTTCATCGTTGCGCTGACCGGTAATGTGATGACGATGCCGGGATTGCCGAAACATCCGGCAGCACTTGATATGGACATTGATGAAGAGGGGCATATTGTCGGATTGTTCTAATCAGACCCGTTATCTTACGGGTCTTTTTCTATATGAAATGGAAGAAAATACCATATTGAAAAAAATATACGAGTGGCATAAGATAATTATAGATAATGAAGGAGAATCTTATGATTTTTTTAAAAGCTTTTCATTTATTGCCAGAGATGTCAGAATATTGGATGATATGTCAGAAGAAAAATATCTTTAATAGCCTCTATCCTTTGAAAATATTCCCTGAAAAAGAATTGGAGGATATTGATTTTGATACGATAACGATCTTTTGTGGCGGAAACGGGTCCGGTAAGACAACTCTTTTAAATATCATCGCAGATAAATTAGAAGCATCAAGAAAAAATAAAATAGAATTAGGTGAATTATTTGATCAATATGTAGCACAATGCAGCTATGAGTTTTTTCATAAGGAAACATGCAGTGAGATCAAATTTATCGCCAGTGACGATGTATTTGACTATTTGTTGGATCTCAGAGCTATCAATGCAAGGGTCAATCGCAGAAAAGATGAATTATCAGAGGAATATCTCAATTCAAAATATGATGTAAATATTGATGAAACACTGGAACAGTATGAAATTCTAAAAAGAAAGAGCGATGCCAGAAGAATGACACAATCCAAATATATACGTTCACGTCTTGTCAATAATAATCTCATCCAACAGTCAAACGGTGAATCCGCCATTGATTTCTGGCAGAAGGAAATACAGGAAAATGCTGTTTATTTGATTGATGAGCCGGAAAATAGTCTGTCAGCAGAGAATCAGTTAAAGCTTAAACACTATATCGAAGAATCTGCCCGTTTTTATGACTGTCAGTTTATCATATCGACGCATTCACCGTTTTTATTAAGCTTGGATCATGCGAAGATATATGATCTGGATGCTGTGCCGACCAGGCCAAGGAAGTGGACAGAATTGTCTAATGTCAGAGCTTATTATCAATTTTTCAAAGAAAAGGAAAAAGAATTCATGGCAGTTGATCCTCACGAAGAATAAGTAACAATTATAATTATAGCTTGATATACAAACGTGTCCACTTAAAACGGACACGTTTGGTATTTTAAAAATGTCCACCAAATCAAGACAGATTTTGGTATTTTCATATTAAAATTAAAAAAATATAATGATAGTGAAGAAAGGAGTACCTATATGGGATTGAACGAAAGACAAATTCTGATCCTTCGTTATCTTCTATTAAAAAATGAAGCTGTTAATTATAGTGAACTATCCATGCATTGTGGCTGTTCATCGAAAACGATCCAGCGTGATATTAAAAAAATAGAAGAAGCCGGCAAGGAATTAGATTTTGAAATCAAACGGAATGGTCAAGGCATCCTGCTTGAATGTGATTCAGAGGCGCGAAATCGATTAGATGAATTCGTATTCAGCAGTGATTCTTATAGGAGCAATGATTCTGTAGAAGACAGAAGAAACCGGATCTATCTGGATCTTTTACTCAATTCTCCGAATCCGACCAGCATTCGTTCTCTCTCAGAAAAGTATTTTGTCGGAAGCAGTTCGATCGTGAATGATCTCTCTGCCGTGGAGCAGCGGGCTCAAACTAACGGACTGACCATGAAAAGAACCCGAGAAGGTACTTATCTTCAAGGAAATGAGCTCTTGATTCGTAACGAGGTCGCCTATTTATTAAATGAGATTCAAGTAGGCATTGCAGATGTGAAAACAGCACAGAGCCGGTTGAATAAAGAAACACGGATGGTACTGGAAGGAATCTATGGAAGTGAGAATCTGGCAAGTGTCGAACAGTGTGTTTCATCTATTGAAGAAGAGATCGATGTGATACTCAGTGATACGTATTATGTCAATATTGTGACCCATATTCTAATTGCGATGGAACGCATGAAAAATAAAAGGTTTATCAATGAAAGCAATGTTATCTCTGAAAAGGATCGCAATGATGTCATCTTCCATAAGATCAAAAAATGTATAACCGACTTTTCAAATCAGACAGGCATCCGCTTCCCTGAAAATGAGATCAATTATATTTATACGCATTTCATGGGATGTGGTGTGGGTGAGCTGCCTAGCCGCGAAGTGATCGCCCAGACGCTTCAGGCATCGAATCGGGAAGTGCTAAGCATTTGTAATGAGCTTATACAAAACATGGAGAAAGAAACATCTTATTCTTTCGCTAATGATTCAAATCTTTTTTATTCATTACTGTTACACGTAAATTCAATGATAACACGAATCAAATATAATGTTCGCATTATCTGTTTATTGAAAGAAAAAACGATCATGCAATATCCGCAGATGTATGCGACCGTGAAGCAGGTAACACTGGAATTAAAGAAAAAGTATTTCAAGGAAGGTTTTATATCTGATGATGAAATCTGTTATCTCTGTCTGTATTTTCAATTAGCATTGGAAGATAGAAAATCCCCTCGAAAAGTACTGCTGATCTGTTCAACAGGTGTGGGAACTTCTCATATCCTGAAGAAAAGAGTACAAAAGATCTTTCCTGATTTGGAAATTACAGATGTGATCTCATTGAAACAGTTAGAGAAGAAAGATCTATCTGATATTGATTTAATCATTACAACGGTAAATATTACAAAAGAAATACAATGTCCGTCAGTCTTGGTTTCAGTGCTCATGGATCAGAGGGATATTGATGAAGTTAAAAAAGCGATTATGATCGAGAAAAGGTGAGGGAATGTTAAATATTAAGGAAGTTTTATTTGATGAAAATGTTTGTCTGAATCTCAATGCAACGACCAAAGATGAAGTAATTTCAGAAATGACAGAGATGCTGTATCGAAATCAAGTAATTGAGGATCAGAAGACATTTATTAAAGAAATATATGATCGTGAGAGTGAAGGGATCACAGGTATCGGTGATGGTATTGCGATTCCTCATGGCCGTTCAAAAACGGTGAAAAAGAATGTAATTGCAGTAGGTAGAACAAAGACAGGTATTCGTGACTGGGAATCATTTGATGATAAACCGATAGATTGCATCATTATGTTTGCCATTCGTGATGTAGATATGTCCCAGCATATCATGCTGCTCTCTCATGTGGCAGAATTATTGCTTGATAAGGATGTCATAGAGGTTTTACATAATGCTCAGACATCAAGTGAAATTGTAAATGTTTTAAGAAAGGATCAATAAGATGAAGATAGTTGGAATTACGGCTTGTCCTACGGGGATCGCCCATACATATATTACAAAAAAGAAAATTTTAGAAGCTGCAAAGGAATGTGGATATCCATGTCGTATTGAAACACAGGGATCTATTGGTGCGGAAGATGAACTGACACCTCAGGAAATTGCCGATGCAGATGTTGTCTTATTGGCAGTTGATGTGAAGATTGCCGGTGAAAATCGTTTTACTGGAAAGCCAATCGTAAAAGTGAGAACTGAGGATGTCATGAGGAATACAGCAAAATTCTTACAACAAATAGAAGAAAAATTGAAAGCAGCTGGAAGGCTATAAGAATAATAATTAAAGAGAGGTAAAATATGAAACTAGATATTCGAACAATAAAGAAGCATGTCATGACAGGTATTTCATTCATGATTCCTGTTGTAGTTGCATCTGGTATCTGTCAGGCTTTAGGTATTATGATCGGTGGACCAAATGTCGCAGATGCTGTAGTTAGTTTGCCATATATTATTTATAAAATTGGTAATCTTGGTTTGTCTACTTTGATCGTACCGGTAATATGTGCAGCTATTGCTTATTCAATTTCAGATCGTCCTGGAATTGCACCGGGCTTAATTGTAGGGTTAGTTTGTACGGAAATTAAATCAGGTTTCTTAGGTGGTGTAATTGCAGCCTTCTTAATTGGTTTTGTTGTTAATTGGATGAAGAAAAATATTAAGCTTCCTGAAACGATGCAGGGGTTGATGCCGATTTTAATTATTCCATTCTTCTCAACACTTATTTGTGGATTCTTAATGTTTACCGTTATTGGAAAACCGATTGCTATGTTTATTGAAGCATTCACTACGTTCTTGGAAAACTTATCAACAGGATCAAAATTCATCTATGGTATGGTAATGGGAGCTGTTTCAGGGTTTGATTTCGGCGGACCTGTTAATAAGACGATGTCATTATATTCAACGGCTATGTTGACAGATGGTGTTTTTGGACCAAAAGCGGCACATTTCCTGGCCGGTATGACTTCACCGTTTGGTGTATTGATTGCTTATGCATTGAGTAAAATCTTTAAAAAACCAATCTTTACTAAAGATGAAAGACAAAGTGTTATATCTTGCTTACCAATGGGTATCTGTATGATTACTGAAAGTGTGATCCCATTTGCGATGAATGATTTGTGGCGTGTGGTTTTATCAAGCGTTATCGGAAGTGCTATTGGCGGTGGCTTGACTCAGATTTGGGGCGTAGGTGTACCGGTAGCTCATGGTGGATTATTTGTTGTACCAACATTTACTAATCCGGGCGGATTCGTATTAGCGTTAACTATTTCTTCTATAATTTGTGGTACATTAATGTTCTTGCTTAAGAGAAGATTAACTCCTGAACAGCAGGAATATGGATTGGATTATTCTAGTGATGACGATGATAAAGTAGCTGATGTAAATATTACATTCTAAAAGAAAGGAGAGGGGCTGCGATACAGCCCTTTATATATATGTTATTAAATACGAAAGATCTATTAAAAATTGCAGAAGAAAATAATTTTACGATTGGTGCGTTTAATGTTACGGAATTATCAAATTTTAAATGTGTTTATGAAACCGCACAAGAAATTCAAGCACCTGTTATTATAGCGGTAGCAGAGAATGAGTTTGATTTTTGTGGTAAAGAATATTTCACGTATATTCGACAACAGCTTATAAAAAGCTATGTTCCTTTTGCCCTGCATCTTGATCATGCTCATACAGTAGAAAAATGTATGGAAGCAATACAAGCAGGTTTTACCTCAGTGATGATCGATGGATCGTCTTTGCCTTATGAGCAAAACGTCGAAATAACAAAAAAAGTAACTGAATTTGCACATATGGTAAACGTATCGGTTGAAGGTGAACTCGGAACGATTGGTAATTTCGGAACAAGTGATGAAGGTGTTGTAAACAATAATATTATTTATACAAGAGTAGAAGATGTTGTTGATTTTATTGATAAGACAAATTGTGATTCATTGGCAGTTGCTATAGGAACTTCACATGGTTTGTATCCAAAAGGAAAAGAGCCGAGATTACAAATTGAATTACTAAAGGAAATTAAAAAAGTTGCCCGTGTTCCCCTTGTTCTTCATGGAGGTTCTGGTAATTTGGATGAAGAATTAGATAAGGCTGCACGTGCCGGTATTCGCAAAATTAATATTGCCAGTGAATATAAGGCAGCTATATCCCGAAGCTTAAATAAACAAATGAATGAGCACCATGAAGTTAAGTTTGCTTTGATGATGCCGCAGGCAATAGAAGAAGGTAAAAAAGTAGTACGTAATCGTATTCGCCTTTTTAGATCGGATGGTAAAGCATCTCTATATTATGAATAAACAGATCAAGGTAAATATGTTATGTTAGTGAATATGATCGATCTTTTAAAGCATGCGCAAAAGAATGGCTATGCAGTATTGGCAGCCAGCATGCAGAGTGAGGGTAATATGAAGGTAGCCATACAAGCTGCCGAAGAAAATTACTCACCCATTATTTTAAATCACCGTTATGATCGCTTTGAAGAGGATTTTTATCGATATGGGCAAATCGCACGTCAGCTTGCGGAAAGAACGTGGGTTCCTGTTGCTATTAATCAGGATCATGGTAGCACTATCGAGCAGAATATGTGGGCGATAAGAGCAGGTTATACGGGCATCATGGTTGATCGACAGACATATCCATTAGAAGAAAATATTAAGCTTGTCAGAGAAATGACAGGATTAGCTCATATCGTAGGAGTAAGCGTTGAAAGTGAATTAGGTGTCGTAGGTTTAGGAGATGCCAAGGACATTGAAGAAGGTAAGACAAAGCCTGAAGATGCTTTACGATTTGTAAAGGAAACGGGTATTGATTGCTTAGCAGTATGCATTGGAACAACGAATAGTTTTGATGTTCCTAAAGATCAGTTAAATGTAAAATTAGACCTTGATCTGCTTCAAAGAATCATGGATGTTGTCGATATTCCTTTAGTGCTTCATGGCGGTTCAGGTGTGCCTGATGAAATGATGTCCAAAGCATGTAAGATGGGTATATGTAAAGTGAATGTGGGCAGTGATTTTCGATTGAATGCCCGCAATACCTTACAAAAGCATATGACTGTATCCGATCAATTGGATTATTGGAGATGGATGGATGCCGGCTATAAAGAAAGAATGGCTGAAAAAATGAATGTTTTTGGAAGTGTAAATCAAGCAATGAGCTTTATAGAAGAATACATAAGAAAGTAGAGGAAATATGGAGAATAAAAATTATTTTCATCGAGTGAGCGAATTAACACAAACTCGCTTTTGGATCAATAATGTAACTGAAAAAGAAGCATACCGAGCCATTGAAGAAGGAGCTGTCGGTTGTACACAAAATCCGGCATATGTTTGGAAAATGATGCAGAAAGATGATCTTCAACCTAAAATCAATGCATTGATTGAACGATATAAGGGATTGGATACGACTGAAATTGTTGTGAATATACAAAAAGATTTAGTTGGTGAAATTGCTAAAATATTTAAACCGCTCTATGATGATACCTTTAAGAAAAATGGTTATGTTAGTATTCAGGGAGATCCATTTCACGAAGATTGCGATACGATCGTGCGATATGGACGATTGAATCGTGAAGTAGGAGAAAATATTATGTGCAAAGTGCCTGTAACGGAAGAAGGATTGAAAGCTATTGAAATTCTTGCAAGTGAAGGAGTTCCTATTAATGCTACTGAGGTTATGAGCGTAAGGCAAGCATTAGATGTATGTGAGGTATATACAAGGGCAACAAAAGGCTTAGAAAAGAAGGCACCTATTTATTTTTCGCATATTTCGGGTATTTTAGAAGAATATTTGAAAAAAACAGCTGAAAAAGAAGGTGTTGATATTCATGATGATTTTTTATGGCAAGCGGGTATTGCTGCAGCCAAGAAGACTTATTGGATGTGCAAAAAAGCCAATTCAGAAGTAGGTTTTATTGGTGGTGGAGCCAGAGGACTGCATCATTTCACAGAGATGGTTGGTGCAGATGCAAGCATTACGATTAATTGGGTAGGAACGGCAGATAAGCTGATAGAAGAAAATCCACCGGTAGTAGAGAGATTTAGAATGGAAACACCGGAAGCAGTCATTGATGAGTTGTGTGACAAACTTCCTGATTTTAGAAAGGCTTATTTCGTAAATGAAATCAAACCGGAAGAATATGAGGAATTCGGGCCGGTGGTATTATTCAGAAGTTCTTTTGAAGAAGCGTGGAGAAACGCCGAACGGTATGTAAATGATTATCTAAATAGATAAATTGTCTTTTAAGTTTTAATATACTTATGTAAAATGGATAAGCTAAATGATAGTGGCTTATCCATATTTTTTTAGGAATAATGGGGTATGATAGTATTTCAATATATAGTATGTATTACTAAAAAATGTGCAAATGCACAAAAAAAGGGAATGAAATTGAATTCATAAAGCATTCTGTGATACAATGTAATTACTAAAAAGTGTGCAAATGCACAAAAAAAGGGAGTGTATCATGGAAGTTAAAAGAGATATTTATCTTCAACAATTGATTGATCGAAAAGATAACGGGATGATAAAAGTAATTACAGGAATTCGCAGATGTGGAAAATCCTACTTGCTTTTTACTATCTTTAAGAGATATCTTCTAGAAAGTGGAATTGATACAGATCATATCATTGAAATTGCATTAGACGGTATTGAAAATGAGGAATTAAGAGATCCCAAGGTGTGTTATCAGTACATTAAAAATGCTATGAAAGATAAGGGTAAATATTATTTACTTTTGGATGAAGTACAGTTCATGCCACATTTTGAGGAAGTGTTAAACAGCTTGCTTCGCTTAAATAATATTGATGTATATGTAACAGGAAGCAATTCTAAATTCTTATCAAGTGATATTGTTACAGAATTTCGTGGAAGAGGTGATGAAATTAGGATTTATCCTCTTTCTTTCGCAGAGTTTTATTCTGCCTACGATGGAGAGTATGATGATGCCTGGAATGAATATATGACTTATGGTGGTCTTCCACAGATTGTAGGATTAAAAAGTGAACGCCAAAAATCTGATTATTTAAAGAATATGTTTACAAATGTATATTTGAAGGATGTTATAGAAAGAAACAAGATACATAATACAGATGAGATCAATATTTTAGTGGATGTGCTTGCATCTACGATTGGTGCACTAACAAATTCTTTAAAAATCTCTAATACGTTTAAAAGCGAACGTCAGATGAGTTATACGAATAAAACGATTTCAAAACATATTGATTATTTAGTTGAAGCTTTTTTGATTTCAAAAGCAACTCGTTATGATATCAAGGGAAGAAAATATATAGGTGCTAATCAAAAATACTACTTTACTGATTTAGGACTGAGAAATGCAAGGTTAAATTTCAGACAGCAGGAACCTACCCATATTATGGAAAATATCGTTTATAATGAGTTACTTATCCGTGGTTATAATGTTGATGTTGGCGTCATAGATGTATATGATAAAGATAAAGAAGGAAAACGTATTCGCAAACAGTTAGAGGTTGATTTTGTAGTAAATCAAAGCAGTCAAAGGTATTATATTCAGGTTGCTTATGATATGAGTTCAAAGGAAAAGCAGAATCAGGAATTTAACTCTTTACGTAATATTCCGGATTCATTTAAAAAAATCGTAATCGTCAATGGAAATAAAAAGCCATGGCATAATGATGAGGGATTTGTGATCATGGGGATGAAATATTTTCTTTTAAATGCAGATAGTTTGGAATTTTAAGAAAATAAATCTGTATATAAAAATTGAGGCTATTAAAGCCTCATTCTTTTTCATCATTGTTTTGGATGTAATTTTGAATCGTTTCATCACTATAACTTAACAGTTTTCCAAAACGATAGGCAATCTCAAAACGATAAGTATCATATTCATGTTGTTCAACAGATTTTGCTTTTAACTTCTTTAATGTCTTATATTCTTCGATATCTTTTTCATCTTTATAAAAAATGATATTGTATGTATTTTTATTCATGGAAGCAGGAAATAAATCAGTAATGAGCGGATCATCATCTAAATAAAAATGAATCTGATACTTCTCACTGATCATCTTGGCAAAAGGGACATACTGATCTCGCAGCTCTTTAGAAGCAGAAGGATGAGATAATGCGATACGCTTTAATCCGGCCTTTACCATTTCACTAAAACAATCCATCACACCACACTGGTAAGAATAAGCATCTATTTGTTTCATAAGACCTCCATTAAGATAAAACAGGAATTGCCCGTTTTGTAGCTTTTAGTACCGTATATAACAAGAATACATCGACAGGAAACATCAATATATTTTTTAATATTCTTGCCTGCACAAGAATGATAAAGGCAGTGCCGTAAAGGATATGAAGCCATAGAGGCGTTAAAAATATATTGATCAATAAAACAACACTAAGTCTTGCAAGAATGACACGTTTTAAAGACAATGTTTTCTTATAAAAGAACAATCCATAAATAAAACCTGTGAGAAACTCATTTAATCCAAATAAGGGCATATAAGGACCGCTGGGATTTAAAAGATATTTGATGTTATCACAGATGATACCTGCTGCTCCTGCCATCACAGGTCCGTATGTAAAGGCACAGGCGGCCAATGCTAATGAAGAAAAATTAATTTCCAGCATTTTGGGGATCACTACGATCTTAAAATACCCTAAAGCAGCATTCATAGCTACAAATAACGAAGTACCCACTAATGTTTTGACATTTTTAATGCCTTGACCGCTCTGGCGTATCAGATGAGAAATTGATCTAAATTCTGTCAGTAAGTTATCCATATATAAAAACCTCCTTTTCTACTATTGTCATGAAAAAGAGGCATTTTTGCGATTTTCATGCAACAGTGGGATGCGAGATATATATCGCAAGAAAATCTTTTCGCCTAACTGACAACTCCCCGTTCAGTTAATACTTAACGCATATATCTCTACTCTGCTAACGCTTTTATTATATGTCGAAATGAAAAGCAAATCAATCATTTTACGTTTATTTATGAATTTAAATGAAATGACTATAGTGTCATGGAATATTTTTATACATATGATATACTGAACGCATACGAGGAGTAATGAATATGAAAAATAAAAGGTTTATTTATGGAATTGTCGGTTCACTGGTATTGGCAGCTGTTTTGTTTTTCTTCTTTTTGCCGCCGATCAATCCAACCAGCATTGCATTTTGGATTTATCTGTGGGTATCGCTGATTCCATTGTTGATAGCAGTGATCGCCAACATGACGAAAAGTGCGAATGTGAAAAAAGAGCAGGGAATCTTAGGTGTTTTTGCCGCTTCCATTGCAGTAGTATTAGTGGTCATGTTTATATGCAGTCCGATCTTCCATGCCGGTGAGTATGCCCGGCGAATTGATTTGGTGGAAGCAGATTTTAGTGAGATCGATGAAGTTGATTTTACGAAGACGGCAATCATTGATCGTGATTCTACCATGGTTTTAGGGGATCGAACATTGGGACAGCTTCCTGAGCTTATCAGCCAGTTTGAGGTGAGCGATATCTATTCACAGATCTCTTATCAGGATACGATTGTTCGTGTAACACCGCTTGATTATAATGGTCTGATCAAATATTTTTCAAATCACTCAGAAGGAATACCGGGTTATATCATCGTGAATGCGACAACCGGGAAGAGTGATCTTGTGAAACTGGAAGATTTAGGATTAGACGGTATGAAATACAGTGAAAATGCCATCTTGTTTGAAGACCGTGATCGCCATATGCGTTTTGCTTATCCATTCGACATCTTCTATGAAACAAATTTTGAAATTGATGAAGAAGGTGTGCCATATTGGATCACTTCAACGATTTCTTATAAAGGTATTGGTCAGAAACCAACGATCACAGGTGTCATTGCCATGAATGCGATTGATGGCAGTATGAATAAATATGCCATAGGAGAAATTCCCGAATGGATCGATCGTGTTTATGCCAGCGATCTGATCATTGAACAGGTGAATCAGTCAGGTGCTTATGTGCATGGATTCATTAATTCAATTATCGGTCAAAGAGATGTCTATCAGACAACAGAAGGTTATAACTATATCGTGTTAAATGATGATATATGGCTTTATACAGGTATTACATCGGTCAACAGTGATGAATCAAATATCGGTTTTGTCTTAGTAAATCAGCGTACACAGGAAGCAAAGATCATCATGAGCAGTGGTGCTGAGGAATTTTCAGCTATGAGGAGTGCAGAAGGAAAGGTTCAGCATTTGGGCTATACATCAACGTTCCCATTATTGATCAGCGTGGGTGGACGGCCGACGTACTTAGTATCGCTTAAGGATAATGCAGGTCTTGTGAAAATGTATGCGATGATCGATTGTGAGGATTATCAGCAGGTAGTGACGGTTGACAAGGATAAAAGCCTGGAATATCTGAAGAGCCAATATGTGGCGGCTATGAATATCGTAGATACAGATAATGTTGAGGAAAAAGATATTGTTGTTTCTTCCATTTCGTATATGAATATTTCCGGTGATACCTATGCTTATATCATGGATCAGGAAGGAAATGTCTATAAAGGGCATGTAACGATCAATGAAAAACTCTTGCCTTTTATTAAGGAAAATGATGTTTTAAAAGTTAAATATACAAAAGGTGATGTTAACAGCATCATTGAAATCACACGGTAAGGGTGCAGTATTACGCACCCTTTTATCATATGATGTAATTTGTATAAATTTGTATATGATCAGGCATTGAGAAGGTCTTGATGATATGTTAGTATATACATTATGAAAAAATATGCGATTTTAACGGATTCATCATGTGATATTGATGACAAAACAGCTCAGGAGCTTGGAATATTTGTACTTCGGATGCCCATTACGATTGATGAAAAAGAATATACAGAAGGAGTCGATATTGACTTAGACGGTATTAAAAAAGCCATGTCAGACGGTAAATAGTGAAGACTTCTCAAGCTCGATTAGGAGCACTTATAAAGATGTATGACAGCTTATTGGAGGAATATGATGAGGTCATACATATCCCATTATCCTCGGGTTTAAGCGGGATGTATGAAACATCGCTCATTCAGTCAAAGACCTATGAAGGAAGAATAACGGTCATTGATGCGAAATGTGTCTGTTATCCGTTAACCAAATTATGTCTGGATGTGAAAGAAATGATTGGTGAAGGGAAAACAGCTTCAGAAATAAAAGATATGATCGAAAATACTTCTTCTATTATGGAAGCCATCATCATTCCCAGTGATCTGAATTACCTTAAACGGGGAGGCAGGATCACACCGGCTGCAGCTGCACTTGCAAATCTTTTGAAAATCGTACCTGTCTTATCTTTAAAAGAGGGTGTGATCGATGTCTTTGATAAAGTAAGAACATGGAAGAAAGCTATTCATAAAGGTATTGATGAAGCAGTAAATGTAGATGATCCTTCTCAGTATTACTGGATGGTCATTGCTGATGGTTTTGATGATATGGTAGAAGAAGTAAAACAGGAATTAGAGAAAAGGACTCATCAGCAGGTAGAAGTTCATCAGTTTGGAGCTGTGATACTTTCTCATACAGGTCCGGGAGTCGTAGCTTTCGGAAAGATGAAAAAATTAAAAAAAGAAGATCAAAAAAAATAAATATCATATTGACACCGATAATGTAAACGCTTATAATGAAACCAGATAGTATGAATTGTTACTTTAGGTAGGCAAGATCAACATCATTTTATGGTATTGATCTTTTTTTTGATTGATACCCAAAGAAAGGAGGATAATGTAGGTGTTTTTTAGGAAAATGCAAGATGATAATATCTATGCACCGGTAACAGGACAATTTATAAAACTACAAGATGTAAATGATACTACGTTCAGTTCAGGGCTCATGGGATTTGGTTTCGGAATAGAACCAGATGATTCTTGTGTTTTGAGTCCTTATGACAGTGAGGTTACGATGATATTTCCAACAGGGCATGCGATAGGCTTAAGGCGTAAGGATGGGTTGGAAACCTTAATTCATATCGGAATCGAAACTGTCAATTTAAACGGTCGCGGTTTTGAGATATGTTGCAGCTTGCATAAAAAAGTAAAAAAGGGGGAATTACTGGTTCGCTTTGACAAGGAACTCTTTGAAAAGGAACAGTTAACAGCAACTGTAATTGTTGTTTTCACGAATAGTTCTTCTTATGATTTTGAAATACCCCAAGAATCAAGATACTGCTATGCAAAGGATGTGATAGGAAATGCGAAAAAACAAAGCTGATAAATATATCATCTTTCGTATTATCAACAATAATGTAGTTTCCTCTTTAGATGGTCAGGAGAGCGAAATCGTCCTGATGGGGAAAGGAATCTCCTTCCAAAAAAAGGTTGGTGATTATGTCGATACCAACAAGATCGAAAAAATTTTTGAGTTGAAAGGAAAAGAACGTAGTCGTTATTTAGATATTGTTGAAAATATTCCTTCTGACATTTTAGATCTATCCATGGAGTTTTTGGATCAGGCAAGAAAAGAATGTGATATCAAGGTAACATCAATAAGTTATATCATGCTGGCAGATCATATAGTTTCAGCTATTGAACGTGCAAAGGATCATATCCCTTTAAAAAATGAAATGCTGACAGAGATTAAACGTTTTTATCCAAATGAATTTGAATTAGGTAAAAAAGCAATCGCAATGATTGAATCAAATTATGGTGTTGCTTTGCCTATCGACGAAGCAGGATTTATTGCCTTTCACATCATTAATCTATCTGAAGGATCTTTTCAACATAAAAATGATGAGCGTTTAAAACTGGTCAATAAAATCCTGGAAATCGTTGAAAGTTATTTTGATAAGAAATTGGATAAGGATTCTTACTACTATGAGAGATTTTTGACCCATCTTAATTTCTTCAGCACACGTGTATTTTCATCACAAAATGAAGAACAAAAAGATGATTTTCTATACCGTTTAATGAAAATCCAATATCCAGAAATTACAAAATGTGTAGAGTTGGTTCAGGAATATTTAAATTATAATTATCAGATTAACATAACAAGTGAAGAAAAAGGATATCTAATTATTCATATCAATAATTTATTAAAGAAAAGCGAGATAGTAACCTAATGGGCTAGACTTCCTTCTAATGAGGATAAGTTTGCCCATTTCTTTTTCTAAATGTATTAGTTAAACGAATTGTAAATTATGATTAGCCTATATATTGGCAAGTAAGAAAGGATGTTAGTAAAATGAAATATGAAACGTTATGTAATAATATTTTGAAACAGATTGATAGAGATAATATCAAAGATGTATTCCACTGTGTCACAAGATTACGATTAATATTGAAAGATCGTAATGCAGTTGATAAAGAGGCTTTATCCAAAATTGATGGTATTATTCAGGTGAAGGAAACCGGTGACCAACTGCAACTGGTAATTGGGCCACATGTTGCAGATGTATATGATGAATTTTGTGATATCGCACATTTAGATAAAAATGAAATGATTGATGAAAAAGAAGAAAATGTGTCAACTGATATCCCTAAAAAAAGAAAAGTGAGAGTAACAAATGTTTTTGAGCATTTGTCTGCGATTTTCATGCCATTGATTCCAGCTTTTTGTGCTTGTGGTATGATTAAATGTATTACTTTATTGCTTACAGTTTCAGGACTTCTATCGGAAACTGATGGAATCATAACCACCTGGAATATGATTGGTGATGTACCATTTTATTTCCTGCCATTCTTCGTTGGTTATACAACTGCAAAAAGATTTAAACTTAATGAAATTTACGGATTGATCATTGCTGGTTGTCTGCTTTCACCAACTTTGTTAAACCAAACAGCTGGTGCAGAAATCCACTTTCTGTTTTTTGACATCCCATGCTATTCATACACCTCTACAGTACTCCCTGTGTTGTTGAGTGTGATCTGTTTTTCTTATTTGTATAGAGCAGTTGATCGTTTGATTCCGAAAAGTCTTAGTTTGGTGTTAACCGGAACAATAGCGCTCTGCATTTTTATGCCATTGATCCTGTTTATTATTGCACCACTAGGCAACTATGCAAGCGTGTATGCAACGCGTACAGTTTCTTTCCTGTTTAATACGTCTGGACCATTAGCTGGTGCATTATTAGCAGGTTTAAAGCCGTTTATAACAATGGCTGGCGGACTTGGTATTGGACCAATGATGTTAGTAAATTTTGATGTACTTGGGTATGACTTCTTATTTCCAGCTTATTTTGTCAACAATATAGCAGTGGCTGGAGCCACAATTGCAGCGGCTTTTCGCATTAAAAATTCAGCTCTTAAATCGGCAGCATTCTCTGCCGGGGGATTGGGAATTATCGGTATTACAGAACCAGCTTTATATGGTATCGATATAAAATATAAGACAGCTTTAACTGGTGCTTGCATTGGTGGTGCTGTTGGTGGTGCTATTTATATGCTGCTTGACGTAAAATGCTATTTGTTTGCTATGCCAGGTATCTTCAGTCTTCCTGCTTATATCGACGGAGGTAATAATCTAATGTTTATGATTATTAGCATTATTGCAACATTTATTACTTCATTTGCATATACTTTTATTTTCATGAAAGATAAAGCGTAAGGAGGAAAGAAAAATGAGTTTTCCAAAAGATTTTTTATGGGGTGGAGCTACTAGTTCTGCCCAATATGAAGGTGGTTTTAATGAAGGCGGACGCGGTAAATCTCAACTGGATTATATAAATTTAATTCCAAAAGAAGAACTTGATGAACATACAAAAATTCCAGAAGTCACTTATGAGCGTTATCAAAAACTGATTCGTAATGAAGATCAATTCAATTTTCCAAATCGTCGAGGAAGTGACTTTTATCATCGATACAAAGAAGACATTGCTTTATTCGCAGAAATGGGATTTAAGACATTTCGTATGTCAATTTCATGGTCAAGGATATATCCAACCGGTTTAGAAGAATTGCCAAATGAAGAAGGTTTGAAATTCTATCATAATGTGTTTCAGGAGCTGCATAAGTATGGGATTGAGCCTTTGGTTACAATGACGCATTATGAAATTCCCATTGCATTAACGAACAAATACAATGGTTGGGAATCACCTGAAGTAATTGCGCTCTATGTAAAATATACGAAAACACTTCTTGATGAGTTTAAAGATGAAGTGAAGTATTGGATTACGTTCAATGAAATCAATATGATGTTGATGTCTTTCTGGAATGATGGAGGTATATTTGAAGCCAAGGCGAAAAAGGATGCACTTTCTACAAAACACCAGGCTTTGCATCATCAGTTTATTGCAACTGCATTGACTGTGAAATATGCACATGAAGTTGCACCAAATTGTATGATAGGAGGTATGATCAATCGAATTGAATGTTATCCGTTCACATGCAAACCGGAAGATGTCTTGGATACGATGATTGAAGATCAGCTGAATTTGTATTTCTTCGACGTTATGGCTAGAGGTAAATATCCTAAAACAATTCTAAAATATTTTAAAGAGCATAATATCCAAATTGATTATGTAGATGGATATGAAGATATATTGAAGAATAATACGATAGATTTCTTAGCTTTCAGTTATTATTTGAGTAATGTTGTTAGTAGTGAACAGACTGCCGAACAAGGTACTTTTGTCAAATCTCTGCGTAATCCATATTTAAAATTCAGCGAATATGGGTGGAGTATTGACCCAATTGGCCTGCGTATATCTTTGAATAAATTGTATGATCGTTACCAGTTACCGATATTCATTGTTGAAAATGGGTTGGGAGCCAGGGATAAATTTGAGGATAATACAGTTCATGATAACTATCGAATAGAATACTTAAGGTCACATATACGTGCTATTGAAGAAGCGTTGGATGATGGTGTTGATATTCTCGGTTATACGCCTTGGGGATGTATTGATATTGTATCAGCAGGTGGTGCGGAAATGAGCAAGCGTTATGGCTTTATCTATGTAGATGCCGATGATTTTGGTAATGGCACCTATAATCGCTACAAGAAAGACTCCTTTTATTGGTATAAAAAGGTTATTGCATCAAATGGCGAAGATTTAGATTAAATATGCTTTTTGGTTTTCAAGAAGATACGAATACTATTAAAACAATACCTGACAATGTCAATAAATAAGTAAAGAATACACTAATTAAAAAACACGTAGGTTAGATAGAAAGGTATGAATTTTATAGGAATCATACCTTTTCATATTTCTAATCATGTATTTGTGAATGTAATAATAAAAAGAGAAAAAATTTAAAATAACAAAAAAAGCCGATAAAATCGGCAAAATTTAGAAAAAAGAATAACGCAACCTCTAAGAATTGGGGGTGAGAACTTTTAAATACAGGTCATACAGGTCCGGGAGTCGTGGCTTTCGGAAAGATGAAAAAAATAAAAAAGGTTCTTGACAATTAATTTTTTGTGTTTTATTATTTTAGCAACAATACAATAAAGACGATGAAAAGAAAAGTAATTCATTGAAAGTCTAAAGAGAGTTCTTGGCTGGTGTGAAAGAATGACGGAAGATGAATGAAAATGGCCTTGGAGTTGCATACCGAACCGGAAGGTTAGGCTATGACGGGTTCACCCGTTACAGTGATAGAGTATAATCCTATGGGACGTACTTGATGAGGAAATAATCGTGAGATTATTTTAAACTAAGGTGGTAACGCGAATACACTCGCCCTTATATGGGCGAGTTTTTTTATTGTATTGAGTAGTGAGTAAATAAAGGAGGAAACAGAAGATGAAAAAATTACTCAGTTTACTAGTTGCAGGGGCTTTATTAGCTGGCTGCTCAAGCACAACGGATACGGAGGATAAGACGATTAGAATCGGTGCTACGCAGGTACCGCATGCGGAAATTTTGGAAGATGTGGTAAAACCAATATTGGAAGAAGAAGGATGGGATGTGGATATTACGGTATTTACAGATTATATACAGCCAAATACAGGTGTAGAAGAAGGCAGTCTGGATGCCAACTATTATCAGACTTTAGATTATATGAATACTCAGAATGAAGAAGGCGGTCTTCATTTAGTAGCAGTAGCCGGCATTCATTTGGAGCCTATGAGCTGCTATTCTTCAAAATATACAAGTGTTGATGAAATACCTGACGGTGCTAAGATTTCGATTCCAAACGATGCCAGCAATGGTTCCAGAGCTTTAAAACTGTTAGCTGCAAATGGTTTGATCACGTTGAAAGAAAAAGACGGTCTATATACTGTATTAGATATTGCGGAAAATCCTCATAACTATGAAATCGTTGAGCTGGAAGCTGCTCAGCTGCCAAGAAGCTTGGATGATGTGGATGCTTCCGTTATCAATGTAAACTATGCGTTACAGGCTGAATTAAATCCGGTAGATGCTTTATTTACGGAAGATGCAACTTCTGAAGAAAGTGCAGATTATGTAAACTATTTAGTTGTAAAAGAAGGAAATGAGGAAACTGAAAAAACAAAAGCCCTTATCGAAGCGATGACAAGCGAAGAGGTAAGAAGCTATATCGAAAAAACTTACGGCGGTTCAGTACTTGCGGCATTCTAGCCGATGAAAACGATTTATTTAGCTGGCGGCTGTTTCTGGGGCATTCAAAAATACATAGATCAATTTGACGGAATCATTGAAACAGTCGTCGGTTATGCTAATGGATATTTGGATGATCCAACATATGAAGATGTAAAAGCACAGAAAAGCGGTCATGCGGAAACAGTAAAAATCGTATATGATGAAAAAATCATATCATTAGAAGAAATTCTAAAAAAATTTCTGCTTGTCATAGATCCCACTTCACTGAATAAGCAAGGTGAAGATGAAGGAAGTTCTTATCGAAGCGGTATCTATTATACCGATGATAAAGATTCAGATATCATCGTTCAAATGATCCAAGATGAACAGAAGAAATATGATCGCCCAATCGTCGTGGAAATTCTACCTTTAACAGTATTTTATAAAGCAGAGGAATATCATCAGAAATATCTGGAGAAAAATCCGGAAGGTTATTGTCATATCGGTACCTGTTTTTTCAAGAATAAGGAGTAATTTTATGATAGAGATAAACAATCTAAGTAAAAATTTTGGAGAGCTCAATGTTTTAAATCAGATTTCTTTCAATATCGAAAAAGGTGAAATCTATGGTATTATCGGACAAAGCGGTGCCGGTAAATCTACTCTTTTAAGGTGTATTAATGGATTGGAAAAATTCGACAGCGGTTCACTTGTAGTAGATGGTAAAGAAATCCAGCATTTAAAAAAGGGTGAATTACGACAGGTTCAAAAAGAAATGGGTATGATCTTTCAGAATTTTAATCTGTTGAGCCGCTTAAATGTATATGACAATGTAGCCCTGCCTTTACAGTTTTGGGGACAAAAGAAAAACAGTCCTGAGAACAAAGAAAAAATTATGAATTTACTGCGGCTTGTTGGTTTGGAAGATAAAATCAACAGCAAGCCTGCCCAGCTCAGCGGTGGTCAGCAGCAGCGTGTAGCCATTGCAAGAGCTTTGGTATTGGATCCTAAGATCTTATTATGTGATGAAGCGACCTCTGCATTGGATCCGGTAATCACGAAAGGTATTCTTGATCTGCTTATAAAGATCAATAAAGAAATGGGAATTACAATCGTTGTAGTAACACACCAGATGGAAGTCATTAAGCAAATATGCAGTAAGGTTGCCTTCATAAAAAATGGTAAGGTCGTTGCAGTAGGCAAACCGGAGGAATTATTTGTCGCACCGAATAAAGAGATCCAAGCATTTGTGGGAGATAATGCGGAAACTCTTCCAAAGAAAGGAATCAATGTCAAATTATTCTTTGCGAATGAAAATTCAGAAGCCCATTTGATAACGACACTTGCAAGAACCTTAAATATTGATTTTGATATTTGTCAGGGCAAGCTGGAAAATTATCGAGGAACGATACTTGGCAGTCTGATCATTAATATTCAGGAAGAGGATAAGGAAAAAGTATATGCATTTTTAAAACAGCACAATATTATTTGGGAGGAATTAGTATGAGTCAGATATTATTAAAAGCTTTATATGAAACTTTATATATGGTTCTTGGTTCAACATTCTTTTCAGTGATATTGGGATTTATTCCGGCCATTGTCATGACATTGACAGCCAGCGATGGCTTGCGTCCTAATAAAAAAATCTATGCGATCTTAGATTTTCTTGTGAATACATTTAGAAGTTTTCCTTTTGTGATATTGATGTGTCTGGTAACTCCTCTGACACGTTTCATCGTAGGAACAACGATTCAAAAAACAGCAGCCTTGGTTCCTTTGACGATCGGTGCTATTCCTTTTGTCGCAAGAGTGATTGAATCATCACTACGAGAGGTGGATCATGGATTGATCGAAGCTGCCAAGTCGTTTGGTGCCAGTGATTTTCAGATCATGCTTCGCGTATATTTGAAAGAAGCTTTGCCGTCCATCGTTTCCGGAATTATCCTGGTCATGATCTCACTGATCGGTTACAGTGCTATTGCCGGAACGATGGGAGCCGGAGGTTTAGGAGATATAGCGATACGTTATGGTTATCAGAGTTACAGTGATGAATATATGTTTGTTACAAGTATTATTTTGATCATCATCGTTCAGATCATCCAGACTACCGGTAACTATTTCTATAAGAAATTATCTTAATCATGAATTATTCTTATTTATAGGGACTCTTATCAGGAGTTCCTTTAATTTTTTTGTGTTTAAAGGGATCAGTGGAAAAAGATAATTGTGATGAAGGATCGTCGGTGTGAAATAAAGCATGAGGATCATCAAAATAAGACCACTGATAAAACCAAAAATATTCAATAACCAGATCAGTATGATCAGCAGGATGCGCCAAAGCTTAAAAGCATAACTGAGCTCATAAGAAGGCTGAGTAAAGTTAGCCAATGAAACAAAAGCCATATATAAAAGGACTTCCGGTACGAACCAATGTGCCTTGATGGCAAATTCGCCTAAAACGAGGGCACCGATGACACCAAAAGAACCGCTTAGAGCACTAGGGGTGTTTAATGAAGCCAGCTTGATCGCATCAATTAAAAATTCAACGATCAAAAGCTGAATGATGATAGGAACGGCATTCATTTTTTGGACTTGAAGGAAGCTGAGCCATTCGGGAAATAAATGAGGATTCTGAATATAAAGATACCAAAGAGGTGTTAAAAACAAAGTACAGGCAAAAATGATCAGGCGTACCCAACGCAAATAGGTACCGATGAGTGGTGGAAAATAGAAGTCATTGGCTTCCTGAAGAAAATCAAAAAAGGATGTAGGAAGGATCATGGCAGCCGGAGAATTATCGACAAGAACGATGATCTTACCTTCATAGATATTAGCACTTGCGACATCCGGGCGCTCGGTATAACGTATTCTGGGAAAAGGATTCCACCAATTTTTTCGAATCAGACATTCAGCCAGTGATTCTTGAGCCAGTGCCAGTGAGGGAATATCAATAGCACTGATCTGTGCTTTTAAATCAGCAACATTTTTTGGATCTGCTACGTTCTCCATATAACATAGCACTACATCGGTTTTTGATTTCGTACCAACCGTATGGATTTCTACTTTTAAATGCTCATCTCGTATCCTTCTCCGTATGAGGGCAGTATTGAAAACCAGTGTTTCTACAAACGAATCACGGCTTCCTCTTAATACACGATCATCTTCAGGTTCGCTGATAGAACGGTTCGGATAGGTTCTTCCATCAATGCTGATGGCAAAATCATAACCGTCGATCAGACAAAGAATGCTTCCGGAAAGTATCTGTGTCATGATCGTTTCAAAATCATCAATCAATTCAACTTCTGTATAAGGAATATTTCTCTTTTCAAATTCATTCATTCGAAAAGGAAAATCTTCAGGAGTGAGTTTTAAGAGAAATTCAAAGATCTTCTCAAAGATCTCATCCTTCACAAATCCATCAATAAAATAAAACGTACACTCCCTGTTTCCGATAATTAAACAACGATTACATATATCAAAATTATTTTCAACATCCAGCTTATGATTTAAATATTCAACATTCAGCTGATAAGCTTCTTTCAGTTTCATGATTCACCTCACAAATAGTATGAAACAAAAAAGAGGAATCATGAATCATATTTTGTTAGAAAAAAATGTGTGCAAACACAAAAAAGATAATGAAACAGATAAAAAAGGAGCAATTACTCCTTTTCAAACATTTCATCAGCCAATTTTTCAATAAAATCATTATAAGTACTAATACCAAGACATTTTAATACATTGCTTCTTTCTGAAAAGAATGGAATGATATTATCAATTACGTTTTTAAAAAATAATTCATCTCCTGCTTTTACACCAATCAGCAATACGATATTCACTTTTTTATCATCCCAGTAAATTTGTTCTTCATTAATTGCAATTGCTAAAAAAGAATGATTGCAATTGTGGTAAAGAGAGTGCGGAATGGCGACGGAACTATCAAATGCAGTAGAAGATATATATTCCCTGTCCAATACTTCTTTTTTAAAACTGGAACTACAATACCCTAATTTTAATGCATCTTCTGTAATCATGCTTATGATTTGTTCAAAGCCTTCTATGAATATATTTCGATAAAAAAGGCGGTTCGTTGAAAATTGTTTTAAAGCTTCTTTAAATGAATGTTTATGTTTTTCTAACAGCAGTGATTCAATGAAATGCCCGATTAAATTTATATTCTTTGCAGATAGGAATTCATCAATATAGATAATGGGTATTTGATTGTTTTTTAATAATGGATAATTTGAAATGATAAAATCTACATTTGTTGGCATTTGATCAACATATTTCGCATTTAATGATGCCACGATCGTAATTGAATCCCTAAAACGATTACTGATTTCATCTAACTGTTTAGAAAAATAGTTGTGGTAATTGAAATAAACAAAACAACAAGTTAATTTGTCATGGGACATATATGTATCTTCAACATAAGCACCGATATGAATCGCTAAAAAAGCAATTTCACTATCTGAAATTTTATTGTACTGCTCTTTAAACATCTCTTTGACATAATAAATTGACATATCATAGATAAAAGGATATTTTGTTTTAATTTGTGCTAAAAGAGAATTGCTTTGCATATTAGGACTGTTGATCCTGTCAATCATAAGCATTGTATGAAGAATGATCTTAATTTTAAAAGCTTCATCAAATTGTGATAAGTGATAATAATTTTCCAGCTTTAATAAGGAAGATAATGATTTATCAATAATCTCTTGTGGTACAAAATCAGAAATATTGCTCATGTTGATATGATCTTGATTAAATGAATTACAATTATTTCGAATAATCAGGAATAAATAATGCAATTCATTTTTATTGAGTTTAATATTGAAGAAATTTTCTGCTGCTTGTACGATTTGTAAGAAGAACTTATTATCTTCATAAATGCTATATGATGGAGCAATATCATTATTAAGAACATTCTGACTTTTGATTCTTTCAGATAATATACAAAAATAGATGATTAACATATTAAAATTATAATCATTAATATAAATTTCATGTTCGTTTAAAATATCAGCAATCCTACGAACAAAAGATTTGAGATTTGGTATATTTGAATAATAAAAGCTGCTGCTGGTTTCAAAAAAATTAGCATTTTCTTTTTGAAGAAGATAAGATAATAAATGTCTTTTATTAATTTCAGATCCTTCAAGTTTAATTAAATTACGTTTTCGAGTTAACGTTAGATCGTATTTAAGGATTGTCTTTTTTACATGTTTTAAAAGTGTTTCAAGGTGTGAATCGGAGATAAACATAGAATCAGCTAAATAATAAGTAGAAACTTCTTTATTCTCAATAAGCAGGCTTCTTAGAATGTAATTGACACGGCTTTTAAAATCATCATTAAAAAATAAAGAGTTTTTTTCATTGTCTATATTAAAATCACGATTCAATTTATAACCTTTATTCGATGATAAAATAAGATTTTCTTTATAATCATTGATTCTTTTGACATAATTTGAAACTGTTTTTGTTGAAACGCCAAAAATATCTGCAATCTCTGCAGCTTCATACCAATCCGCTTTTTTTTCTAATAGCAATAGTAATTCTTTATTTGATATTTTCATGAACATATTATATCATAAATAATTTTTATGTAATTTTTTTAAAGTATCTATTCAATCCAAAAAATGCCGGCTAAATAATTTCTTAGCAGTAGGAAAAAAAACGGATAGTGAAAGATTCCGAATGAAAGAGATTTTATAGAATTTGAAAAATATCTGTGCTGTTGGATAAAGAAAAAAATGAAATTTAGTGATACCCTTTTATAATTAAGGTGGAGGTGATGTTATGTATCACGTAAGGCATAAGTTTCCAGATAATTTTTTATGGGGAGGCGGATTCGCGGCTGATCAAATGGAAGGAGCATATTTAACTGATGGCAAAGGTTTATGTGTTGCTGATCTAACAAAATATGTAAATGATCTTCCGTTAGAAAAAAAAGGTAATAAAGAGATGACGATGGAAGTGATAGAAGAAGCTGTCAATGATAAGGATGGGAATTATCCTAAACGTCGAGGTATTGATTTCTACCATACATATAAGGATGATTTAAAGCTTCTTGGAAAAGATGGTCTAGGTTTAAAATCATTTAGGACATCTATCAATTGGGCAAGAATATTTCCAAATGGTGATGATGAAAAACCAAATGAAGCAGGCCTAAAGTTCTATGATGATTTGATAGATGAAATCATTGCAAATGGTATGGAACCGATGATTACGATGTCACATTATGAAATGCCGGTAAATTTAGTTACGAAATATCGCGGCTGGTATCAAAGAGAAACGATAGATTTCTTTGAAAAATACGGTAAAGTCATCCTTGACCGCTATCACGACAGAGTAAAATTATGGATCAATATTAATCAAATTAATTTGCTTGCTCACGAATCTATACTACATTTAGGAATACCTTGTGATACAGTAAAAAATGTACATGAAGCTAAATATCAAGGTGTAATTCATGAGATGATAGCCTGTGCAAGAATTAGTAAATATGCGCATGAGCATTATCCTGATGTTAAAATAGGGTGCATGCTTTGTCAGGGATATGATTATGCAGCTACTTGCAAACCTGAAGATGTTGTGGCAACAACACGGCATAATCAAATGGAGGTTTTCTTTAGTGATGTGTTATTAAGGGGTAAAATCCCAGGTTATGCGTGGCATTATTTTGAGGAAAACGGATATAATATTCAAGTAACTGATGAAGATATAGAGATGTTAAAAAATACGAGCGATTATTTTACTTTTTCATATTACTATACTACTCTTTGTGATAAAGAACATTTTGAAAATAATAATAAGACATTTATTAATAAAGAGTTACCTGCAAATCCATGGGGGTGGAGTGTTGATCCTGATGGCTTGCGAACATTATTAAACATTTTCTATGATCGTTACCAATGCCCGATTTATATTACTGAAAATGGTATTGGCTTGTTTGATAAACTAGATGAAGATGGACATATCCATGACAGTTATCGTCCTGATTATTATCGTAAACATATTAAGGCGATGAAAGAAGCGATTGAAGATGGTGTTGATTTAAGAGGATATTACGCATGGGCACCTTTGGATATTGTGAGCTGTTCTAGTAGTGAGATGAGCAAACGATATGGATTTATCTATGTAGATTTAGATGATTACGGCCACGGCAGCGGTAAAAGAATTAAAAAAGATAGTTATGACTGGTTTAAAAAAGTATTAAATTCCAATGGCGAGGATTTAGATTAGATAATTGAAAGGAGATAATCATGAAGAAATATGAAGTACTGCTAGTTTGTGGTGGTGGATTCAGTAGTGGGTTCATGGCCAAAGCATTACGTGATGCGGCAAAACAAAAAGGAATAGAAATGCATGTTCAAGCAAAAAGTGAAACAGCACTGGAAGATTATATAGACGAAATTGATGCGGTGATGGTTGGCCCACATATGGCTTATGTTATGGAAGAAGCAAAGGCATTAACTGATGAATATGGAGTTACGCTAGTGCTAATGAAACCTGATTATTATAAATCATTAGATGGAAAAGCATGTTTAGAACATCTATTAGAGTGTCTGAAGGAGGATGGAAAGTATGAATAAACTATTGGCGGTATTTGAGAAGCATCTAGTTCCTACGATGGAAAAAGTGAATCGCTATATTTGGGTGAGTACATTAAAAGATGCCATTATGCAAACCCTACCTATGACATTGCTCGGATCTATATTTTGCGTGTTGACGGTTCCGGCAGATTTACTTGGCTGGACATGGTTTAGTAATTTCTGGACACCGTGGCAATGGACAATGGGACTTCTTGCTGTATTTATTGCTGTCCTAGTACCCTTAAATTATCTTGAAAAAAGAAAGCTTAGACGTCAGCGTGTAGCAGGTATCATGGCAAGTGTTTCCTGTTTTATCATTATCGTTAATCCAAGCATTGTAGAAGAGGGTGCATTGGGATTAGCGCAGTCTTTATTAGGGGCAGGTGGTATGCTTGCAGCTATTTTAAGTGGTATTTATACTTCATTAGTGATGGAGAGATTCGGCAAATTCACATTCTTCAAGGAAGATTCAGCAATTCCTGATTTCGTACGTACATGGTTCGATCAGATGTTACCTTGTGGACTATGTGTATTGGCGACATGGATCGTTGTAGATCTTTGTGGCATTAGTGTTTTTAATATTCTTCAAACGATATTTTCACCTATTGGCAATATTCTTCAGACACCATATGGTATGGTATTGTATTGTTTGCTTCTTTGCTTCAATTACTCGATGGGTATTTCAAACTGGGTATTCAATCCAATTTTTAATCCTCTCTTAACAATGGCTATCGTTGCAAACGTTGAAATGGTGAGAGAAGGTACAGCAACAGTTGAAACATTGAATCTTTGTACAAGTCCTGCTTTATATTGTGCATATATTTGGTTAGGTGGAGAAGGATGTACGCTGGCTCTTAATTTGATGAGTCTTCGATCTAAATCAAATAAGATTAAATCATTAAGTCGTGCAAGTATAACACCGAGTATTTTTAATATTAACGAACCTATCGTATTTGGTATGATTGCTTGGAATCCATATTTAATGATTCCGATGTGGTTATGTGGAATCATTCTGCCTTTAGTCATGTTCTTATTTACAAAAGTTATTCCATTTGCACCTATTCCAAGTATAGCCGTTGAATTTTGGTGTGTACCATTCCCGATTGTTACATGGTTGACAACTTATTCTTGGAATGCTGTAATTTTAGTAATCATCATATTTATAATTTCTTGGCTGATTTATTATCCTTTCTATAAAGCATATGAAAGACAAGAAGTTGAAAAAGAACGTATAGAAATGGAAAGTAGCAAGTAGATATGAATAAAATTGTAGAAACATCATTTGATATTATATTTTCTGCTGGAGAAGCACGTACGGAATGTGAAAAAGCTTTGAATGCGCTTGAAGAATTTGATTTTAAAGAAGCTGAAGATTGTATGAAAAAAGCTCATGATCATATTGTAAAAGCTCATACATTGCATACAGAAATCATTCAGCAAAATATGGATAGTATGGAAGGGCAGCCCTACTATATGATATTTGCGCATGCGCAAGACACATTAATGACAATTAACAGCGAAATATTGATTGCAAAGCATTTACTTAAAATATCAAAGGCATTAATTTCTAAAATTGAAAGCCTTGAAATTGAATAAAAAAGATAGGCGTATCATTAATTTGAGCGCCTGTTTTTCTCATTATAATTAAGAGGAATAGACTATGATTAAATTGATAGTTAGTGATTTAGATGGCACATTATTAAATGATGACGGGAAAGTTAGTAAAGAAAATATAAAGGCGATAACAGATCTATCAAAATTTGGTATTCAGTTTTTGATATGCAGTGGTCGTGCATATTGGGAAATTGGGGATATAATTGATGATTGTGGTATTAAAAATACAGCTATATGTCTAAATGGTTCTGATATGAGAGATGAGAATGGCAATAGTATTTTGAATCATTATTTAAAAAATGATTATGTAGATTTGATATACCAGTTATCTTGTGAACAAAAATGTGCCTGTTTATACCATTGTTTAGATCGGACATATTTAACAATATCTCGTAAAGAATTAGAACTATATTTTATACAGTATGTCATGAAAAAAGATCGTCTTACTACATTTGAAGCAAAAGAAAAATATAAAAGATATTATATTTATAATTATGGACGATGTGATAAATACATAGATGATATAAAAAAGAAAAAAGTGGTTAAAGCTGAATTTGTTTTTTTAAATAACTATCAATATGACCAAATATTTGATTATTTGTCAAAATTTGATCTTAATGTTGCCAATGGATATGAAGAAATAAATAATCTTGAAATTACGGATAGTAAGGCTTCTAAAGGAAGTATGCTTATGGAATATTGTAAATTAAATAATTATCAGAAAAATGAAGTGATGGTTATAGGAGATAGCTTTAATGATTTGAGTATGTTTGATATGTTTGAATATTCAGCAGCTGTAATGAACGCACCGGATGAAGTGAAACAGCATGCTCGATATATTACATCAAGTAATAACGATCATGGGGTAGCTGAAATTTTAAAAAAAATTATGTTAGGTGCCATTTAATCATATAAAATAACGAGTCGATATTGATTAATTCGACTCGTTTCTTTTTGCTTTTTTAAATAATGTATAGTAATTCTCTTCCATCTGTTTCATGAGTGTTTCCGCATCGATCTGTTTGATCTCACATACCTTTTCAAAGGTAATGTGGGTATAGGCAGGTTCATTTTGTTTGCCGCGGAATGGATGAGGCGTTAAAAACGGTGAATCGGTTTCCACAAAGATCCTATCCAAAGGTACCCACTCACATACCTGAGGTGCATCTTTGGCATTTTTAAAGGTCAACGGACCGGCAAAGGAAATATAGTAACCCAGCTTTACACATATCTTAGCGGTTTCCAGACTTCCGGAAAAACAATGCATGATACCTCTGCAAGGATATTGTTTAAGTATTTCAAGGGTATCAAGCGTTGCATCTCGCATGTGAATCAAGATTGGTAAATCAAGTTCATTGGCGAGTTGTATTTGACGGATGAATAAATCTTTTTGAGCTTCTTTATTTTCTTTGGTATAGTGGTAATCTAAACCGATTTCACCTAAAGCAATCATATGTGGATCAGTGAGGATAGATCTTAATTCGGATAGATCATGATCTTCAAGCCGATCGACATCTTCCGGATGATAACCAAAAGCACAATCGAAAATATCATATTGATCGGCAATTTCAATAGCCTTTAAGGCTTCTTCTTTTGTACAACAGACACATAGGATCTTTGTTACATTGTGCGATAAGGCATTTGTAACGATCTCATCTATGCGCCCGACAAGGTCTTTATAAGTTACATGTGCGTGTGTATCAATAATTCCCATAGTTATTTCCCCAAACAGAAGTTTGAAAAGAGCGTATCTAATAAATCATCTCTTGAAACTTCTCCTAATATTTCTTTTAATTGTGTATAAGCTTCCTGTAAATCAATCGTGACCATATCAAGTTCGATACCGTTTTTTAAAGACTCGATGGCCTGATTCATTGAATTGCGTGCTTTCATCAGACATCCGATCTGACGTTCATTGTTTAGAATCGGATTTTGAATTGAAATAAGCTCTTGCTCATAATAAGATTCGATTTCATGGATCAGATCGTCTAATTCACCCTTTGCGGCACTGATAGATAGACCTTCTTTTTCTGCAAGATCATTTTTATTATAGACAATGATACGTCTTTTATCGGCAGTCATGTCTAATAATAACTGATCCTGTTCATCAATCTCACTGGTGGCATCTAAGACGACAATGACCAGCTCTGCTTCCTCAATGGCTTTTTTTGATCTCTCAATACCGATTTTCTCAACAGCGTCATGGGTATCCCGGATACCGGCAGTATCAATCAGATTCAGATGGATCTGACCAAGCTGGATATGTCCCTCAACAAGATCACGGGTCGTACCGGCAATATCGCTGACAATTGCCTTATCCTCTTCTAACAGGGCATTTAATAAAGAGCTTTTACCGACATTGGGCTTACCTACGATCGCCGTTTTGATTCCTGCTTTTAAAAGCTGTCCGCTTTCACTTTTCTTTAAGATTTCATTGATTTGATCCAGCCATGACAGACTCATTGGTAAGACGCGCTCATTGGTGAGCATTTCCACATCATCATATTCCGGATAATCAATGTTGACTTCGATCACAGCAATAATATTCAATAAATCTTCGATCAGCGGTTCAAGTAATTTCTTAACGCTGCCACGAATACCGGAAATGGCCATCTTTGCATTGGTCGGGCTGTTTGCACGGATCATGTCATTGACGGCTTCTGCCTGGGTAAGGTCGATACGTCCGTTTAAGAAGGCGCGTTGTGTAAATTCACCCGGATTAGCAAGACGGGCGCCGCAGGATAAAAGGATCGATAAGATTTTCCTTGTGATATAAACGCCTCCGTGACAGTTGATTTCTACCAGATCCTCACGTGTATATGTCTTAGGTGCCTTAAATACGCTGACAAGGACCTCATCAAGAATTTCATGCGTATGAGGGTCCTGAAAGGTCGCATAGCGGATCGTATGTGAGGGCGATTTTGTCAAATCAATATTACAGCACTGATTGACAATTTCAATGGCATCATCACCACTTACGCGGACAATGGAAATGGCACCCTCACTTAATGCAGTAGAAATAGCAGCTATCGTATCATTCAGCATCATATCACCTCCATGTTATTGTAGCACAAAAATAAAATCACTGCATGAAAACAGTGATCATGGAATGATTTTAATATTATTTTGGTGATTTACTTCGATCACAGGATGCTTTTCGATATACTGACGCAGGCATTCTACCATATCTTCCTGATAAGCCATGATAGGCTCACAGTCCTTGATCATAAAGAAATCACCGCCACAGGCAGCACGATAATTGCTCATGGCCATGGTAAACGAATCTTCATCTTTGACAGGAATGCCATGACGGGTAAGGGAGATGATACGGGAACCCACAGGATTGGATACCTGAATCGTATATTCCACACCATCTACCATATCATAGTTATAATGCGCCGGTTTAGGTGCAAGATAACGAGGGGCTACACCGATTTTGCCATCTTTGATCTCAAAATATTCCGCACATTTCTCTAAATATTCTTTAAGTGTCTTACCACTCATACGAACCACACATAAGGTATTCGGATATACATAGGTCGATACAAGATCACGCATCGTGATCGTTGAATTGAAGCCGGTCGCATCATTAAACAGCGCAACGCTGGATAAATCAGCTTTGGTGAAATCAAGCTGGACGCTGTTAAGAAAAGAAACAAGGGGATGTTTATGCAGCCGGGCATCAAAAGCATCATGGATCAACAGATCACCGTTTGCCAGTCTTCCTAACGGCTGATCCAAGTATTCCTGAGTGGCCTTTTCCTCTTCTTCGATCAGCGGATAAAGCGATTCATCAGCCTCACCATCAGCACTGATGAGCCTTGCCACTCTTTCATTTGTATCCAGGTCCCATTCAATATAAGCCAATTCTTTCGCATTGAAAGCTGTCTGGGTGACACAGGTATTGTGACAGAACTGGGCAATCGAGCGATGCTGGTGACCGCTGATCATGACATCAATACCTTCGATCTCACTGCACATCTTATAGCCAAGATTTTCACCTGTAAGGTTCTCGGTAGGTACACCACTTTCCAAATCTTTTTCAAAACCACCGTGGTAAACTACTAAGATTCCTTTTACGTCTTCTTTTTTCTTGATCTTATCTATTGTCTGTTTCAGCTTATCAAACACATTTTCGAATGTCATATCAACGATATTTTTCGGCTGTTCCCAATTTGGTATATATTGAGTGGTCAGACCTACAAGGGCAATACGATTGTTTTTGTCAAATTCATGGATCACATATTCTTTTCCAAAACAAACACCCTTATCAAATAAATTGCTGGTCAGACATACAGCATTCATATCATGAATATATTTCCAGACATTTTCTTTACCAAAATTAAATTCATGATTTCCCAGATTCATATAATCATAATTCATCGCATTGAAGCATTTGGCCATAGGATGGATCCGGTCTTCAAATTTTAAATGATGAACATAATCAAGAGGTGATCCTTCTAGGACATCACCATTATCAATCAATAGAGTATGCTTATCTTTATGGATCAATGATGATAATTTCATTAATCCCATGTTCATTTCTTTAGAATCACTGTAACGGTATGGCGTAATCGTACCATGTGTATCACTTGTTGCGTAAATCTTTATTTTCATCTTCATTCTCCTAACATATTATTATTCAATGAATTTAAATACTTGTCAATGATAAATATAGCTTGAAAAACTATAAAAAACAATTAAAATTATCTGTATGTGGAGGTAGGTATGGATTATCAGAAGATAGCGAATGAAATAGAAAAGATTGCCAGAAATGCAGGTCAGCTTATTCTTCAAAAGGAAAAGCTGGTCATTAAAGAAAAAAGTGATGCGGCCAATATCGTAACAAATAAGGATATCGCAAGTCAGCATTATATCATAGGGGAATGTTCAAAGCTGATTCCAACAAGTAGTTTTTATGCAGAGGAAGAGGATCAGCGTGAGCTGGGAGAGGAATTTACATGGGTCATTGATCCTATTGACGGAACGACCAACTATGCATATGACTATAAACATTCCTGTATATCGATTGCATTATTGTATAAGAAAAAAGGTGTCATCGGCGTTATCTATGATCCTTATTTAGATGAATGCTTTACAGGTATTGAGGGACAACAGAGTACATGTAACGGTGTGCCGATTCAAGCGGGCGATCATGATGTTGGACATGCGCTTGTTTTATTTGGATCGTCACCTTACAATAAAGAGCTGGCTGATGTTACTTTTGAGAATGCGAAAAAGCTATATCTCAACTGTCGTGATGTGCGCCGAAGCGGCAGTGCAGCCTTGGATATCTGTTATGTTGCCTGTGGCAGGGTAGATGCTTATTATGAAGAACGCCTCTCTCCATGGGATTATGCGGCCGGGCAGGTGATTGCGAAACAGGCACAGGTAAAGATGATGGGTCTTAAAGGTGCAGCTCTTGATTACACGAAACCGATCGGTGTCCTCTTTGCGAATCAGCGTTGCTTTGAAGGAATCCTTAAGATCGTAGGTGAGTAAGATGAATCGTCTGATCGGACATTTGACCACGATTACCCGCCATAAGATAAAGGTCGGCAAGCTATGTTTTAAATGTGGTCTGTATAAACAAGGAATCCTGCATGATCTGTCAAAGTATTCATGGGTTGAGTTTTCCGCAGGAGTCAAATATTTTCAGGGAAACCGCTCGCCTATTGATAAGGAAAAAGAAGTAGTTGGATATTCAAAAGGCTGGCTGCATCATAAAGGAAGAAATAAGCATCACTGGGAATACTGGATCGATTGCAATCATCAAGGTGTATTTGGTACCAAGATACCGAATAAATATATTGTAGAGATGTTTTGTGATCGTGTGGCTGCCAGCATGATCTATTATCCGAATAACTATACGACAAGCAAGCCTTTAGAATATTTCATGTTGAATCAGCACAATTACTGCATGCATGCTCAAAGCAAGCAGACATTAAGAGATATGCTTGAGATGTATGCGCAAAAAGGGCTTGATGAAACGATTGCCTATATTAAAAAAGAGATTCTGAAATGAGGGAAGTATGAAGAAAAATACTAGAACATTTGCACATATCGCAATTTTCGCAGCATTAAATTATGCGGTTTTCAGCTATGGCAAAATCGATATCCCATTAGCCGCCGGATCATCAGTAGCCATTCATGTGGCTAATGCGGTGGTTGTCGTTTCTGCACTGCTTTTGGGACCGGTAGAAGGAGGAATTGCGGGAGCAATAGGACTTTCGATTGCTGATATCATGGATCCACGCTATATTGCTTCAGCACCTAAGACGTTTCTTTTGAAGTTCTGTATCGGCTGGATCTCGGGAACATTGGCTAAAAAGATGAATGTTTCTAAAGAAAAGGACGCAAAAAAAGCTGCTTTGAACACAGCTCTTTGTGCTGCTGCCGGACTTGGTTTCAATGTCATCTTTGATCCTATCATCGGTTATTTGTTTAAACGCTTTATCTTGGGGATCGAAGCCGATGCGGCAGCTATCATTCTTGCATGGAGCGGTGGTGTAACAGCTTTTAATGCGATTATCTGTATCTTTGTAGCCGTAATTCTTTATATGGCATTGAGAAAGCCATTTGCGAACATGAATAAGAATTAAGAAGCAGAATATACGATATCACCTAAATGAAAGGTTTCTTTTAGATTCAAGGAATGATCCAAAATACATAGATCGGCATCATTACCAATCTGAATGAATCCTTTTTTATTTTGTATACCTAAATATGTTGCCGGATTTTGTGATGCTGCCAATATGGCATCTTCTAAAGATACTTCACAGTGTGTGACAATATTCTTCATGGCCTGAAGCATGCTTAATGTACTGCCGGATAAAGAATCAGTTCCAGCCATATAGGCACAGCCATGACGCATTTCAATAGCTTCACCATCTAATTCATAGCTGCCCTCAGGCAAGCCCTTGGTTTTGAGAGAATCGGTAATCAGGATGACCTTGTCTTTCGGTTTACAACGGAACAGAATTTTCAATGCTTCAAATGATACATGATATCCGTCACAGATACATTCACTGTAACAGTCATCGAAAAGAAGTGAACAGCCCACAGTTCCGACTTCACGGTGATGAAGGCCCAGCATTCCATTGTAAGTGTGGGTAAAACCATTCAGACCATGTTTCTTTGCTTCTGTACCTTCTGTGTAAGTGCAGCCGCAATGCCCTGCAGAAATAACGACAGAACGTGTGTGAAGATAATCCATGAGCTCATATGCATGTTCAAGCTCACAAGCAAGTGTGATCAATTTAACACAATCTTCATGATCTTGAGCAATCTTTTTATAGGTATTGATATCAGGTTGTAAAACGTATTTTTCATTCATAGCACCAAGGTGTTTATCTGAAATAAAAGGGCCTTCTAAATGACTGCCTAAAACACTTGCTTCAAGGTGCTGATTTCTTAAAGAATCAATGAGTGCGATACTATCGTGCATTTTCTCTATTGTAGAAGTATAAGGGCTGATCAAGAGTGAAGTAGTACCTTCTAAAGGTAAATGCCGGATCCAGTTTCGCAGGCTGTCTATATCAGCATTGTTAGCATCACAGCCATAACCGCCATGTGTATGGATATCAATCAGACCGGGAATGATATAATGATCAAAATAACATGCCCCCTGACCATAATCGCTGATCTCAGCAATTTTATTATTTTCAATACCAATTGATGCAGGAACAAATCTTCCATCGATAAAAACATTTTTTGAACAAATATATTTCATAATCTCTCCTTTTTTTTTCAAATAAGAAGGATATGGAAGAACCATATCCTTGTGTTACTATAAGATACCCACAAGAGTCAGAAGCACTCCTGCAACAAGCATTGCAACCATCAAATGCATAAGTTTGAATCCCTTTTTCAATAAATGAGATACGCAGAAGACGGTAATCAAAGATAACATGCTTGGTAAGATGGCATCAAAGAGATCCTGTAATACGATAGGTTCCATTTGACCGATCGTAAATGTCAAAGGGGTCGTAACAGTAACCATTGTAACGGTCATGGCACCTATGACCATCAATCCCATGATGCTTGCACACTGCGAAATATTCTGCAGCAAATTACCTTGACTAAGCTTGCGAATGAATTCTTTTCCAAATTTATAGCTTAACATCAATCCATTGTAACGAATGAGTATATGCGGAACATTGAATATCAGTAAGAATATAACAGGTGCCAGTAAGTTGCCCTGTAAGGCAAATGTACAGGCAACACCGGTTGCAATCGTTCTGATAATTCCCCACCATAAGGAATCACCAACACCCGCTAAAGGACCCATAAAAGCAACTTTGACAGCATTAATAGAATCAGGACTCATATCTCTGTTTTCGGCATACTCTTCTTCCATCGCTACTGAGATACCCATGATTAAAGTAACTAATTGAGGCGATGTATTAAAGAAAGCCATATGACGCTGTAATGCTTCAGATAAATCTTTTTTGTCCGGATATAGTTTTTCTAATGCCGGGATCATGGCATAGCAGTATCCAAATCCCTGAAATCTTTCGTAGTTGAAAGAAGCTTCAAGGGTCAATGAACGAAAGAATATACGATATAAATCTTTTTTGGTAATCAATGAGTTTTTAGGTTGCGATTGAGTTGAGTTGCCATCTTGACTTGTTTCGTTAGATTGTGAGGTAAAAAAGAAGATCAGGATAGCAACGCATCCTCCTAAAATCGCAACTGCCATCGTATCCATATTTAAATAAGCAGCTAATACAAATCCGATAAAATAGAAAGCAGCAATCTTTTTATTCCAGATAAGATTTAACAATAAACCAAAGCCCAATGCCGGGAGCAGCTTGACACCTGCATCTAAACCGTTGTAAATCACTTGTGGGATACTGTTTACAAGAGCTTCAACAGCACTTGAACCAATTAGGATCGCTATAAAAGTAGCAATAAAGGCACATCCTCCAAAGCAGGCAAAACCTAAATAATGATTGATTTCAATGCCACGAGGATTTCCTTCAGACGCTGCTTTATCGGCACGAGTTACAAAAAATTGAATTACGATATAATAAATCTTTTCTAATAAATTATAGAGAATACCAATAGGAAGGGTAAGAGCAGTTGCCACTTCAACACCATTCCCGGTCATGATCGCAAAGGCTGTGCTGACAACTCCACCTACAAGCAAGCTCATAGGTACTGCCCCACCGATCTGCATGATTCCGATATATGCTAATTCCAAAGAACCACCAATGATCACACCCTGAACCGGATCACCCAAAATAATACCAACTAAAGGTCCTAATACGATCGGACGATGCAGCATGGATGAACCGAGCATATATTCTGCCTGTCCTAAAAAAGCAACAAGCCCAATTAATAAAGCTTGAATAAATAATTCCATTTTCCTCTCCTTTATAATAATTTATTTAATTGATTTTTCTTATCATCCGGGGTCGTGCGAATATACACCTCTACATTCTTTGCTATCAATTCTTTTGCGATTGCGACATCTTCAGGTGTTAATGTTACTGAAGTGGAGTATCGTGTAGAATTAGGCCTTTCTCTCAACTGACCTAAATTTAAAGAATTGATAGTAGTAGATGCATCTATGATATTTTTCGCATCTTGCATGTTATTTACAACGACAAGCACATGAGCAGAATTTGTTTCTTCAATATTAATTTGTCTGATTGCATCTTTCACATCCAAAATCATGAGTTCCACACCCATTGGTTTAGACATACCTAATGTCATCTTTAAAAACTCATCATGAGCCACATTATCATTAGCGATAATAATTTTTTGGATGGATAATGTTTTTGTCCAAAGAAAGGCAACCTGCCCATGTAACAATCGATCATCAACTCTCATTAAACTAATCATAAAATTACCCCCTTGATTTAAAATAACTGTTTACTAAAACCATCTGGTTTTTAGCCTGATCAATCAGATTTAAAAGATTTTGTTCATTACATTCATCGTCTGATAAATATAAACACTCAAGTATCAGTGCTAGATTAAAGCCGGCTATAATCATGATCTTATCAGACATCATTTTACGAGTAATCTCTAAATTTACACTTCCGCCAAATAAATCAGTAAATATCAAAGTTTTTTGATTGGGATCTAATAATTCGATCAAATCATTGATTTCCTTTGATATATCATCGGTCGTGTCATAGGCATTCAAGGTGAAAATATTTTTCTTATCCGCTAGCATCGATAAAGTATTTTTTACACCCTCTGCCATACATGAATGTGAAGCGATGACTATGTTGATAAAGATCCCTCCCTTCGCTTTTATTTAAATATTATTTCAATAAGTTTTCAATTTTTGTTTTTTCACTTAATAAAGTGAATGGGTATATTGATTCAATTCGTTTATCAATTCTTCATAATCGAGTTTTTTTAGAAAATTCGATATATTTTCATATTTACATATAAATTTTGATAGGATTTCCATAATGATTTCAAATTCATCTACATTTTTAGAATTGGTAGATATCCAAATGATAATTTTAACTAATTGTTTATCCCAAATGACTTGTTTTTTTGTAATGAAAAACATGATTTCAATGTCATCACTTTTCTTTGATGAGTGAAGGATCGAAACCAGATTGCCGACTTCAGAGCTGAGCGTTTTCTCAATTTCTTTGATATATCTGAATTCTTTTTGATCATCTTTATCTAAAAGCTTTTCAATTTCATTTAATACTTCGTACTTGGCATTTCCTTTGATATCAAAGAATACATGTTCTTTTTTGATGATTTTATTAAAATGAATCTTATTGTAGCGTATCTTTTCTAAAGAATATTCAATTTTTTTGATATTATTGATATCTTTGCTTGAGATGGTGATTGTCGGTATTTCTTTACTGTCAATATCTATTGTTGATAATAAGACATCATAAGTAGAATTTTTTAAATCTAACGTATTGATGTCTTTGTAGTCGATGACCGTGATATTATCAATGATATGGCCAAGCTTTTCATTCAGCTCATTAATGAGCATGATGCTTTCGGGACGCCCGCTTCCACATAAAAGCAAGATATGGTATTTTTTCTTTCCTTTTTTTCTTGATAAGGCCCAGTTAAAATATAATACCAAAAAACCATATTCATTGATTTCCAGTTCTAAATCAAATCTTTTTTTAATGATTTGACGCGCCTCAAAGGTAAGCAGGTAAGAGAAGATATATTTTCTAAAATATTCATAAAGAGAAGCATTTCTAAGCGTAAAATTCAATTTTAATCGTGATAACATCGGTGGTAAATGTAAACTTAACATCTTTTTTAGTTCATGATCATGATGAAAAGAAAGCCCATATTTATCTTGGATGGCATCAAATATCTGTCGGATCAAATTGTCAATTTCACTTTTATCTGTGTTTAAGATATCCGCATTTGTTTCAATGTGTTTTGTCTTAAAATGAATAGCAAAATAAATAGATTCATCAAAAGGAAGCATGATCGAATATTGTTTTTCTAATTCTTTAACGAGTTCGATTCCGGCTTTTAATTCTTTTGTGCCATAAAGATAATCAAGATATTTATCTTCTGATTTTGCAAAGTTGTATAAAAGCCAGCGACGTATGGCTACAAAGATATGTATGACCATATTTTCTAAAGAATAATCACTCATTTGAATAGAATTTTGTTCACAGATACGGATTAAAATTGATTTGATGGTTCTTATTTCTTCTAAACTATGTTCATTTGAAAACATGATATTATCTTCGGTTAAAAAGGATTTAGATATATTATTATGAAAAAAGAATTCCGCAATGCATATACGAATGTCAATTTCACTGCCGGATATGATGATTCCCTGTTTATAGATATTTACTATTGCCAAATGGTATTTCGCAAGAATCATCCTTGCTTCATTTAGACAAGAAAGGAATGTTGATTTATCTATGAATAATTCATCTGCGAAATCATCGATCTTAATATAATAATCAACGGTTAATAATTTCATGATGATGAAATTAATTCTTTGAATGCGGTTGTCAGGAATATTCTTATATTGATTTATTTTCTTTCTGCTGATGAAAGAGAGTAATTCATCATAAGAAGCTTGGCTGATGATATGGATATAATATCCATAGTGTTTCCTTGATTTTATTTCAAAGCCATATTCATTGCTGTATTTGTTTATGTTTTTTATATCTGATTTAACGGTTCTGGATGAAACGCTTAAAAGTGAAGCTAAAGCTTCACTGGTTGAATATGTGCTTGATTTGCTTAGCAGCAGTAAAAGTCTTTGTTCACGATCGTTAAGTCCATTCATAGTCTTATTTTATATGAATTCTTAATGATCATCAATTTTATATTTTCACTTATATAAGTGAAAATATAAAATCATTACTTTGCACCTAACTGAAGATTTTAAAAAAGCAGAAAAATAATTTATATAAAACACTTGACTTAAAGTTAACTATAGGTTTTATATTAATATGAGGTGAGGTCATGGCTGATGCGAAAAAGGTAAATTCACTAGATGAAGCAGTAGTGATGATACAGCATGAAATTGCATTAAAACAGAAAAAAGATGCATTGCTGCTGGTTGCTATTGATGGAAGATGTGCTTCAGGCAAGACAACGCTGGCAAAAGTTTTAGGTGAAAAGATTGGCTGTGAAGTGATTCATATGGATGATTTTTTCTTACAGCCGTATCAAAGGACATCTGAGCGTTATGATGAAGCTGGTGGCAATGTGGATCATGAGCGTTTTGAGAAGGAAGTGCTGATACCGTTAAGAAAAGATGGTTCATGTACTTATCAACGCTATGACTGTTCTTTACAGCAGTTAAAAGATGAAGTACATGTTCATGCTCGATCGATTGTCATCGTTGAAGGTTCTTATAGCCTTCATCCACGTTTATGTTCCTATTATGATCTGAAGATATTTTTAGATGTTGATCAAAAAGAACAGATTGAAAGGATCAAAAAGAGGAATGGGGAAGATAAGCTTGAAGTTTTTCTTTCGACTTGGATACCGCTTGAAGAAAAGTATTTTGATACATATCAGGTTAAGGAAAAATGCGGGCTTTGTTTTCAGTTATAAAGAAAGGAAGAGGTAAAATGGAAAAAGCAAAGGTTTATTTTACAAGTGAAGTGTCTAAAGACAGTTTAGTTAAGATGTATGAGGCTTTAGGTGTAGAATATCCGGGAAAAGTTGCAGTTAAATTGCATTCCGGAGAACATGGCAATAAAAATTATTTAAAGCCTGACTTTGTAGAAGCATTGGTGAAAAGAGTCAACGGAACGGTCGTTGAATGTAATACGGCATATCCGGGAGAAAGAGATACGACAGAGAAGCATCGTCATTTGATGGATGAACATGAATGGACGAAATATTTTGATGTGGATATCATGGA
The DNA here is from genome assembly GCF_055420025.1 of Traorella sp. mt218. Lineage (NCBI taxonomy): Bacteria > Bacillati > Bacillota > Erysipelotrichia > Erysipelotrichales > Erysipelotrichaceae > Traorella > Traorella sp. mt218. The sequence goes on along the minus strand of NZ_JBVAYM010000008.1, from coordinate 31,616 downwards.
TAGTGAAGGACCTGATATGGTGCTTGATATTCCGAATGGACAGCAGATCAAGAAAAACTATGTGGGCAAGCATTTGGCGAATTATGATTCCATGTTAGTTTTATCTCATTTTAAAGGACATGCCATGGGTGGCTTTGGCGGAGCTTTGAAACAGTTATCTATCGGTTGTGCTTCTTCTCATGGTAAAGCTTATATCCATGGTGCAGGTGATGTAGAAGCCGATATGTGGAAGACTGATCAGTTACAGTTTGTGACTTCAATGGGTGATGCTGCCAGCAGTGTTCATAAATATTTTGATGGTAAGATCGTTTATGTTACAGCTATGGTAAATATTTCTGTTGACTGTGACTGTGATGGCAATGCTGCTCCTCCATGCATGGAGAATATCGGTATTCTTTCAAGTACGGATCCGGTTGCCATTGATCAGGCTTGTATCGATATCATCTACAACAGCAAGGATAAGGGTAAGGATCAGCTGATTGCCCGTATCGAAGAGAAGCTGGGTGTTAATATTATTCGTGTAGCTGAAGAAGATGGTGCAGGTACCCGTGAATACGAATTGATCAATGTTGATTAATGAAAAAGCAGGAGTGAAAAAGCTCCTGTTTTTATATGGCCGATTTGCCAAAACATGGAAAAAGGAGTACAATGGGTTTTGTGAATGAAAAAAATCCCATAAATTGCTTGATTAAAAGCCCTTTCATGAGGGAATACTAGCAATAAAAGGGATGAAAAATTGGAAAAAGTGGGAAAAAGCATTAAATGTATGTTATACTGTCTAACGTTTTAAAAAGGAGGTTTTATGGTTAAAAGAAACCAATTGATTAAAATATTAGTTGTTGCATCATTATTATGTGGATGCTCATCAACTTCAGCGTTTCATTCAGAAACTCTAGTATTAAAACAAACAGAAACAGAAAGCCAGACTTTGGAAGTAACGATGGAAACTATCAATGAAGTATGGGAAGTCGGTGAAATGCCAGAGATGGTATATGCAGAATATGAGGAAGGCATGGGAGGCATCAGTTGGATTGCATCTTATGTGGATGGGAAAAAAGCAACTGTTAGTGAGGATTATGTTGTTACTTATGACAGTGAAGGCAACATAATTTCGAAGACTGCTGTGATCGGCAGCCGGCAGGAAACAGAAGCTGTTGCACCAAAGATGCAGTTTGGTGGCAGTGTCAGTGTTGGCAGTGAATTTTATCCAACGATGGTTACGTATGGTATTGATTGTGCCGGCTGTTATGTATCACCTGAAGGGACAGGAGGTACAAGTGCCGGTGTCCAGGTAGGTTATCATTCGGTTCGACAGGCGGATGGTGAAATGAGAGAAGGGATCAAGTACGGTGATTATTATATCGTTGCAGCTGATCCAAGCATCCCTCTTTGTTCAATACTGACGATCTATGATCATGGTTTTTCAGGTGAAGGATTGACGCCGGGAGTACCGTTTCAGGCAATTGTATTGGATCGCGGAGGAGCCATTAAGGGAAGTATCCTTGATTTATTTAAAGGAAGTCAGGGCAATACTAACATAAGCAATGATCGCAGTGCCGATACACGGGTCGTTATTGAGCGTGTTGGCGGCAGAAGCGGTTCAAATGCCTGTAAATATTAGAAAGCGTACGCTTTCTATTTTTATTAGATGAGAAATTTGTTAAAATAGAGATATGAAAATTAAGGAAATTATTATTGTTGAAGGAAAAAATGATACACAGAAGCTAAAGCGTTATTTTGACTGTGATACGATTGAAACCCATGGCATGCATCTCTCTAAAAAAACGTTGGAAATGATCCGGCAGGCACAGAAAAAAAGAGGTGTGATCATATTTACGGATCCCGATGCACCGGGAGAGAAGATCCGTACAAGGATCAATCAGCATGTGGAAGGATGCAAGAATGCTTTTATTGACAAGAAGAAGGCCAGGACAACGAAAAAAGTGGGGATCGAACATGCGAGCGAAGAGGATCTGAAAGAGTCGCTGGAACATCTCTTAACGTATTCAGAGAATTTACAGCCAACCTTGTCATGGAGCGAGTTTTTAGAGCTGGGATGCAGCGGAAAGGCGGACAGCTCACAGAGAAGAAGAAAGCTGGAGGAATATCTGCATATTGGTAAAAGTAATGGAAAGACGCTTTATAAGCGTTTAAATATGCTTCAATTGAATCAGCAGGAATGTTTGAAAATATTAGAGGATAAACAATGAAAGTGATTGCCACACCGTCAAGGACGAAGGAAATATTAGAAAAATTTGATTTATATGCCAAGAAAAACTATGGACAGAATTTTCTTGTGGAACCGGGCATCGTATCTAAGATCGCTCGTAATGCCATTGTCAGCGATCATACGGTGGCTGTTGAGATCGGACCGGGTATTGGAGCTTTAACGCAGATGTTGAGCCAGTATGCGAAAAAGGTCGTCGCATATGAGATTGATGAAAGACTGCCGGAGGTATTGGCGTATTCCCTAGAAGATTGTGATAATGTGGAAATTGTCCTTCAGGATTTTATGCAGGTTGATCTTAAAGCATTGGTGAACAAATATCCTGAAGATGATGTCGTTATAGCTGCTAATCTTCCTTATTACATTACGACGCCGATCCTTTTTAAGATTTTTGAATCAGAGGCAGATATCAAAAGGATCACGGTCATGATGCAGAAGGAGGTAGCAGATCGTTTTATTGCTCATGTCAATACAAAGGATTATAATGCTTTAAGTGTGATTACACAGTATTTAACAGATGTGAAGCAGGTGGTCAAGGTGCCGCGCAATGTATTTAATCCTAAGCCGAATGTGGATAGCAGCGTATTGCAGTTTGAATTTAAGAAGAAGGATCCTTCTGTGAATGAGAAATTATTTTTCGCAATGGTCAAGGCATGCTTCAAGCAGCGCCGGAAGACGATCTTAAATAACTTTGGTGAATGGCTGGGGGATAAGGATCAGGCAAAAGCGTATCTGAGCGATGCTGATATATCTAACAGTCAACGGGCAGAGAGCTGTTCTTTAGATGATTTTTTGAAACTTTACAGGAGGATCGAACATGAGGACATTTGCGTATGCGAAAATTAATGCCTGTCTAAATGTCGTCGGCAGAAGAGAGGATGGGTATCATGAATTGGAAATGGTCATGCTGCCTTTGACGCTTTGTGATGATGTTTCGATACGTTTTGCGAAAGCAGACTGGTTTACATGGAATCTGAAATACCGTATCAATGGCAAGAATACGATCGTGAAAGCTGTTGATTGCATGAGAAAAGCCTATGGCATCAAAGAGCATTTCCGCATTCATGTGCATAAACGTATTCCTACGCAGGCAGGTTTAGCCGGAGGAAGTGCTGATGCGGCAGCTGTCATGCTGGCAATTCGTGATCTGTGTCATCTTGATGCGGATGATCAGGAGATAGCTCAATTATCGAAGCAGGTAGGAGCTGATGTTCCTTTTTGTGTCATGTGCCGGCCAAGTGTCGTAAAAGGGATTGGTGAAGTTATTGAGCCTTTTAAGATGAATTGTGATTTTGATGTGCTGCTGATGAAACCTTATAAGGGCGTATCAACAAAAGAATGTTTTGCAGCCATTGATTTTGATACGTGTATCCATCCGAACGTTGATGAAGTGAAGCGGTGTCTTATGGAGGATGATTTTGATTCCCTTCCTTTATGTGTGGCTAATACGCTTGAACAGCCGGCCAGCAGGCTGGTAAAAGAAATCGGCTATGCGAGAGAATATTTGCAGAAAAAAGGCTTTGAAGTTGTCTGCATGTCCGGCAGCGGATCAACGGTATTTGCACTCACTCGAAGACCTGAATTGATTGACCAGGTCATGAGAGATACAAATTATAATGGATGGTTTCGGTATAAATGCAGGGTTTTATGATAACTTGTTGAAATTATATTATGAAAAGACTTTAAAAGCGAGTGAAATTTGAGTAAAATAGAAGTGATATAAAAAAGGAGAAAATTATAAAATGACAAGTGCAGATATTCAGCGGCTGATCAATCAGAAAGTAGAATTCATTGATCCTCAGAGAGTGACGATCGGTGAAGATGTCGAAATCGGAGAGGGAAGCGTTATTTATCCGAATGTGACATTGTTAGGTCATACGAAGATCGGAAAAAATTGTAAGATCCTTCCTAACTGTTTTTTTGAAAATGCGCTCATTGGTGATGATGTTACGATTGATTCTACAAAAATTACAGATAGCGAGGTCATGAAAAATACGACCGTAGGTCCTTTTGCGCATTTGAGAAATCATACAGTGGTTCATGAAAATTGTCGGATCGGAAATTTCGTGGAGTTTAAAAACTGTAATTTTGGGAATGGCAGCAAATGTGCGCATTTGACTTATCTTGGGGATTGTGAAGTAGGTGAGCATGTTAATATTGGCTGTGGAGTTGTAACCGTCAATTATGATGGAAAGAACAAATATAAGACGATCATTGGAGATCATGCATTTATTGGCAGCAATGTCAACATCATTGCACCGGTAACGATCGGTCATCATGCACTGCTGGCTGCCGGTTCTACGATTACGGAAGATGTTGAAGATGGTGCGATGGGAATTGCCAGAAGCCGTCAGACAAACAAAGAAGATTACGGAACAAAATATTTAAATAAATAAGGGGGATCATATTATGATTAAGGATACAGTTATTTTTGCTTTGACATCCAGTGTCGATCTGGCGAATGAGATCGCTCAGCAGCTGGGCATCCCTCTGGGTAACTGCGATGTTCGTCACTTTGCAGATGGTGAGATACTTGTACAATTGGGAGAGAGCGTACGCGGTAAAAGAGTTTATATCGTTCAGTCTACCTGTAATCCTGTCAGCAGCAATCTGATGGAGCTTTTAATTGCTATTGATGCCTGCAAGCGTGCCAGTGCTTCTTTTATCACAGCTGTCATACCGTATTTCGGTTATGCACGTCAGGATCGCAAAGCACGTCCGCGTCAACCGATAACAAGTAAGCTGGTAGCTTCTCTTTTAGAGAGAGCGGGTGCAAATCGTGTCATTACGATGGATCTTCATGCAACACAGATCCAAGGTTTCTTTGATATCCCGGCAGATGATATTGCTTGTCTGCCTATCATAGCAGAGTATTTTCAAAAGAAGCATTTGGACCAGATCGTTGTCGTTTCACCGGATCATGGAGGAACTACACGTGCAAGAGCTTTGGCAGAACGTCTTCATGCTCCTTTAGCAATCATTGATAAGCGCAGACCTCGTCCAAATGTTGCGGAGGCAATGAATATTATCGGTGATGTAGAAGGTAAATCAGTAATCATCATCGACGATATCGTTGATACGGCGGGAACGCTGATCGCCGGTATAGATTTATTATATAAGCAGGGAGCAAAAGAGGTTTATGCCTGCTGTACACATGGTGTTTTATCAGGACCGGCAATCGAAAGACTGAAGAATTCAAATATCGTGGAATTCGTATGTACGAATACGATACCTCAGGCAGAAAAGAAGGCACAGCTTGAAAAGATGACCGTTTTATCGGTTGGTAAGCTTTTAGGCTTGATCATTAAGGGAATGGAGGAGAATCGTTCGGTTAGCGAAGTTCTCCAGTCCTATAACAGTTAGTTATGTTAACGCTATTGTTATTTTCAGAGGCGGCGACGGAAAATGTTGCTTTCTTTGAACGTATTGTTGAATTTATCGTACCTGAGATCATTGGGATCATTGAATTGATGGGCATTATCGTCATTGTTGTAGGTTCAGTGAAGTCCTTTTATATGTATGGAAGAAGTCTTTTGAAGCATGTACATTATCCTATCAAGCTTTCATTGGGAAATGCTTTGGCATTGGGGCTTGAGTTTAAAATGGGAGCGGAGATCCTGAAGACGGTGACGATTCGTACGATCAATGAAATTATGATTCTGGGAGCTATTATTGTTCTTAGGGCCTTGCTTTCAGTCTTGATACATTATGAAGTAAAAAACGAAAAAGAACATAATCAGGATATGGTTGATATGGAATTTTAAGCACTCAAAAAGGAGTGCTTTTTCTTTGAAAGAAAATGTATATGAATGACATTGTTTTACATTTATGATGTAAAAAAAATAATTTTTTTCTTGACAAGTCGTTTTGATTCGATTAATATGTTGTCAACGTCAATGAAAAAGAGTAGTAGTTTTTGGAAGGTCATAGAGAGTCAGTGGCTGGTGGAAGCTGATGCCGGAAGAAAATGAAACGAGCTTTGGAGATGTTGCTGTATGAAAGTAAGGCAACTGTGGTACTCGCATTAAGGGTTGAGAGGCCGGCGAAATGTTGGCAAGTGAAGTGGCACCGCGCTGTCAGCGTCTTCATATGTGAAGACGCTTTTTTTTATTTCAGGAGGTCATTATGAGAAAACGACGGCGACGTTTAGTACAGATATATATAAAAAATGAATTATTGTTTGAAAGGAAAGAAAGAGGTAAAGAAAATGAAGAAAATATTAAAATTAGCAGCAGTAGCAGCAATGGTATTAGGATGTAGCGCATGTTCTCAGACACAAGAGGAAGAAAGCAGCTGGCAGGACCAGCTGATTGAAGAAAATACATTGATCGTGGGAATTTCTCCGGATTATCCGCCTTATGAGTCACTGGAAAATGGTGAGATGGTTGGTTTTGATGTGGATATGATGGCTGAATTGGAGAAATACTTAGGCGTTAACGTAGAATTTGAACAAATGACGTTTTCCACGATCGTCGATGCCGTAAATCTGGGACAGGTCGATGTAGGTGTTTCAGGCTTTACTTACGATCCGGAAAGACAGGTATTGTTTTCTGATCCATATTTGGAATCTGCACAGGTAATTCTGACAAAGAAAGATTCAGGTATTGAATCAGCAGCCGATCTAAGCGGTAAGGTTGTAGGGGCACAGCTTGGAACGACAGGCGCTGATGCTGCTGCAGAAATCGAAGGAGCTTCTGTGGAATTGAATCAGGATGCGAATATTTTAGTTGAAGCATTGAAGGCCGGACAGATGGATGCGGTCGTTGTCGATCTTCTGGTCGCACAGAATTATGAAGAGAGTGATTCATCATTAGTCGTATTAGATGAACCATTGGTGGATGAAGAAAATGGTATTATTTGTTCAACGAGCAATGAATTGTTGATGGATGCTTTGAATGATGCGATCGCACAGTTTAAAGAAAGTGATGCTTACGAAGAATTAAAGACAAAGTGGGGAATGTAATCACTTCAATAAGTGAGGAAAAATTATGGATATTCAAGAATATTTTGGAAAATGTCTGAAAATCGCCAGCAATCCCGAAAATTATAAGACACTGCTGATTGGCGCTGTTTACTCACTTATCGTGGCTTCAATCGCATGGGTGATGGGCATTGTTTTGGGAATTATCGGGGCATCGCTTAAACTGAATAAGAATAAGTTCCTTCGCTTTTTAGGAAACTGCTATGTAGAGCTGATACGTGGAACGCCTATGTTGCTTCAGATCCTGTTTTTCTACCTGATCATGCCTACTTTGATTACCTTGATAACGGGAAATGCTTTCCGTGTCAATAAATTTGTCGTGGGTACGATTGCCATCGGAATTAATTCAGGAGCTTATTCGACAGAATTGATACGATCCGGAATTATTGGTATCGATGCCGGACAGTGGGAAGCCGCCATGTCATTGAATCTTTCCCATTGGGATATGATGCGATATGTTATTTTGCCACAGGCCTTTAAACAGGTAGTACCTCCTATGGTATCGGAATATATCACCTTGATCAAGGATTCCTCGCTTCTTTCAACGATCGGAGCTGTTGAATTGCTTTACAGCGCACAGATCATGGGAGCAAACTATTACAATTATCTTTTCCCTTTGATGATGGCAGGCGTATTTTATTTGGTTATGACCTTCGTGATTTCTTCGATTGCGAAAAAAGTGGAAAGGAGATTAGCGGAAAGTGATTAAGGCTGAACATATTTCAAAAACATTTCAAAATGTAAAGGCACTGGATGATGTATCCTTTCAAATCAGCAAAGGAGAAATCGTTTGTCTGATCGGTCCCAGCGGTTCGGGAAAGAGTACATTATGTCGCTGCATCAATGGATTGGAGATTCCTGATTCAGGAAATATTTATATTGAAGGTAAGCGGATTGATTACACAGATCAAAAGCAGGCATCCGAGGCTCGATCAAAAACAGGCTTCGTCTTTCAACACTTTAATCTTTTTCCTCATATGAGCGTCATGGATAATATGATTCTGGCACCTATGAAAACATTGCATATGAGCAGGGAAGAAGCAATCACAAAAGCAAGAGAGCTTTTATCGCGTGTAGGTCTGGCAGATAAGGAAGAGGCTTACCCTAAGAAGTTATCCGGCGGACAGAAACAGCGTGTGGCCATTGCCCGTTCATTGATGATGAATCCACAAATCATGCTTTTTGATGAACCGACAAGTGCACTTGACCCGGAAATGGTCATGGAAGTATTAGAGGTCATGAAACAGCTGGCTTTTGAGGGAATGACAATGGTCGTTGTGACGCATGAAATGGGTTTTGCGAAAGAAATTGCAAGCCGTATCGTATTTTTAGAAGAGGGTAAGATCATTGAAGAAAACACTCCGGATCTCTTCTTCTCTCAGCCGCAGACAAAGCGTGCACAGGATTTCTTGAAAAAGGTGTTGTACTGATGAAGATTTCACCCTTTAAAGTAGAAATATGGATGAATGAACATGAAAATGACGGCATCTATAATCTGACTGAATCTTGTGTATCGCCATTGAAAATGGGTGAATTATTAGAGCTGTTGGATATCAAAGAAAAATATTTATCTGATCTTTTAGATATGAAGCTTGATTATGGTGATATCAATGGAAGTGATGAATTAAAAAAACAAATCTGTCAGTTATATGAAACAGCAGAGCCATGTAATATTGCCATCGCACAAGGAGCTATTAATGCGAATGAGATGACGATCATGGAGCTGATTGAACCCAACGATGAGATGATTACATTCACACCCGGTTATCAACAGGTATCTTCTTTGGCAGAAAGTCTTGGCGCTAAGGTGATTGAGTTAGAATTAAAGGAAGAAAAAGGCTGGCAGATTGATTTTGATGAATTGGAAAAAGCAATCACCGATAAAACAAAAGTCATCTGTGTAACCTTACCTAATAACCCGACCGGAACGATGCTAAGCACTCAGGCATGTGTCAGACTGATTGAGATAGCTGAAAGACATGATTTATATTTATTCGTGGATGAAGTTTATCGAAGTCTGTATGTTGACAGATTCTGTTATCAGGGAAGTTTGTTTGATTTATACGATAAAGCAATCATCACGTCCGGCTTAAGCAAATCTTTTGGTTTACCGGGACTGCGGTTAGGCTGGATCGTTGGACCTAAGGCTTTTATTGACCGGATCATCTATCGGCGTGATTATCATATTATTTCGATATCTAAGATGAATGATGTCTTAGCTGTTGAGGTTTTGAAGCAGAAAGAAAAAATACTATCAAGGAATCGTGATATTTGTTTGAAAAACAGGGCTTATCTTGAAGAATGGATCAAGCATGAAAGACATATTACCAATTCTTTTACTTCAGGAACGACGCAATTGATTCGCTATGATATGAAGATACCAAGTGAAGAATTATCTCTGCGTGTTCAAAAAGAAGCCGGTATCTTCTTTGTTCCCGGAAGCTGCTTTGATTGTGAATATCATCTTCGTCTTGGTGGAGGTATCGATCCTATTATATTTCAAAATGGATTAAACGTATTTTCAAACTGGTTAAGACAGTTTGATTAAATCTAGCGTGAAGTGGAGATATATAGTTGTGCGATTAAATTTTTATGCTAATCGTGATAATATAAAAGAACTGGAACCTGACGTTTTAATAATTGCTATGATGAAGCTTATCATGATATTGATGCAGTAGGGAAACGAGTTATTATTGGTGGTGGAACTATTGGCTGTGAATTAGCATTCACTTTGAATGTTTAAACGATTCTGTTATATTTAGTGTTGCTTAGGTAAAATAAAAAGAGGTGAAAATTATTAAATTTCACCTCTTTTGAATGATCTTATTAATCTTTTAAACATCCGATTGGAATTACTAAGACTCCATCATCCCTACGATACCCATATTCTGTTCCAGTAAGTACAATTTTTAAGTCTGGTAAACGAATAGGTACTTGTTTTTCTGTTTTATTATGGTCATTTATAAGTTTTTCGATTTCACAAAGGTGGTGTGCACCTTCGTCGATTTCATTTGCTCCTAATTTGATTTCTATTAATGCATATCTTCCATCTTCTAAATGTAGTACTGCATCAGCTTCTAACCCATATCGGTCATGATAATAGGAGACTTTACCATTGTTTTTAGAAGAATAAATAATTAAATCTCTAATACATAATGACTCGAATAGAAAACCTAGTGTCTTAAAATCTAAATTGAAGTATTCAGGACTAAGACCTAATGCTGCAACAGCTATTGATGGATCTATAAAATTAATTTTATTGGAAGCACGAATGGCTGATTTTGATCGGATTGCAGGACACCACGAATGAATATTTTCAATAATATAAAGTTTTTCTAAAGCATTCTCATAATCAAAAAAAGTTGATTTTGATATTGAACAAGTCGCTTCTACATCTGCTTGTATTGTACTTTTTTTTGCTAATGTACATATATTTCTAGCATAAGATCTTAATATTGTTTCTGACCACATAGGATTTCGCTTGACTCCATCAATGTTAGAAATATCTACTGTATATGTCTGTTTGAATAAATCCTTAGCAATTTCTAGTTGAGATTGTTTCGTTTTATTGTTAATTGCTCTTGGCCATCCACCCCTACAAATTGCGAAAATTAAATCATCTAAGTTTATATTGGATTGACATCCATCAAATTGGTCAGGATGATTAAATAAATCAATCAAAGATACGCTTCCATTTGATTCTAGACTTTCATACAAACTCATAGGATACATTTTTAAGGTAGAAATTCTTTGGGTTCCTGTATGAGGGGTGTTCACATTTTGTGACGTTGAACCCGTTAATATGTATAAGCCATTTTCTTGACGATCATCAATGGATTTTCTAATAGCTCCCCAGATTTTAGGTGCGTCTTGCCATTCATCGAATAACCTTGGAGTTTCACCAATGAGTAGCCTTGACGGCTGGTTATTTGCGACTGCTAGTAAGTTATCGCGAATATCTTCATCTTGAAATTCAACAATGCTTTTAGCTTTCTGCTTTGCCGTAGTAGTTTTTCCACATCCTTTTGGACCAACGATCAAAGCAGCACCAAAACTTTCTAATTTAAGATCTAACTGTGCATCTACGATCCTTTTTTTATATTCCACAATAATCTCACCATCTTCCTATTGTTATTATACTATTTTGTGGCACTTTGTCAAACCATTTTGTGGTATTTTATCGGACTGATTTGTGATATTTTGTCAAACTGCTTTGCTATATTATATTAGACTGTTTTGTGATAAAAATCGTCCCATAAAGGACGATTTTGATATGTTATGATTTCATTTCGATCATCTCAGACAATGAAAATGAATAAATATAAGTCCGGATCATCTTATCTTTGAAAAGAAGCCGGCAGGCTTTTGTATAAGCCGTTAGCTGTGAGGTATAGCGATCGATCAAAATACTTTCATCCTCCACTGCATCACTTTTGAAATCAATGAGCGTAATGACATCTCCAATAGATAAAAAGTCCATATATCCATGTAATATTGTAGTTCCGTCTTGAACAAGAAACGGATATTCGTGATAGATTTGAGTATGTTGGAGCGATCTGAAAATTTCATTCTGATTCAGCTTCATCAGATCAAAAAGAAGCCTGTCATCTATGTCAAGATGATACTTAGCGGAGATTTCATGTATCAATGTTTCATTCCATGGCACAGATGGTAAATGCTCCAGATAAGCATGATAAGTGGTACCGCGATGAGCGGCATCGCTGTCACGAAAACTTAGTGGGCGCACCCCAAAATCAATAGTTTCAGTTTCACTCGGTGAAAGAATTTCGATGACCTGCGTATCCTTGTATCGGGGAAGCAAGGAAGCAGATGTCTTCATCTTCTCCAAAGGTGCTGTTTCCCACAGATGATCAACATAGTGAATACTGAAAAGATGGTCCTTATGTAAATGATTCATCGCCTGTAATATCCAGCTGGTCGTACCTTTGCGGGCATTGACCTTGGAGTAGGTAATGCCATGATCAATATCCAGTTTTGGATCCAGGAAGTCTACGATATGCAGCTGTTTTTTTGCGCGGGTCGTCGCAACATAGAGGATACGCAGCTCTTCTTCTAATTCATCACGATTTTTCTTATGTTCAATGGCAATGCGCTGATAAGATTTGAAAACATTGCGGTAAGGAAATTGCATGATATTCATGCCGATTCCTAATTCATTATCACAAAGCACCATATCACTAAGTTCCATCTTTTTCATATGGCTGGTTGACCATAGGTAAACGATAGGGAATTCAAGTCCTTTCGAGTTATGGATGCTCATAAAACGAACCACGTTGTCGTTTTTCCCGATTGTACTCGTTTGGGCGGTTTGCTGATCCTTTAATGAATCGATGTAAGTTAAAAAGTTGATGCATTCACAGCTGATGTTTTCTTCATAATCACAGGCCAATTCATAGAAATAATCACAGTTGGTCTGATCCTGAAATGAGCAGGTATCGTAAAAATGATTCCATTTGAAACATTCCTGGATCATTTGCCGGATCGTATATGAGGAATTGCGGATACGTTCAAACTCATGTAAGACTTGAGGTGTCTGCTCTTTTAAACATTGATAATAAGATTTATTTTTCTTTTGTGAGATTTTGGCTAATGAATCACTGTCAAATTGAAAAAAGATACTGGTGAGAATCGCTGCGAAATGAAAGTCATTTTCCGGATCACAAAGGGCATTAAGCATGGAAAGCAGGATCTGAATGCTTCGTGATTCGTAAAAACCGCTTTTTTGGTTCATATAGTAAGGGATATGATATTTCTCAAAGACCTTTTTTAAAACTTCCATTTTTGCGTTGCTGCGTACTAATACCGCAAAATCTTTAAATTCATGATCCTTGCTCTGTCTAATGATCTCATGAGCGATATATTCCGCTTTATAAATATCTTTATTAATTTTTTCATCTGCATAAGTTTTTAGGTTGGGATCAAGGGCATGGAAGACAATAGGCTGATTATCTTCTTTTTGTGAAGCAAGACCGATCTCACTTAAATCTTCGCTTTTAAAAGGCAAGGAATCAAAGCCTTCGATATTCATAAGAATTTCATATAAAACATTATTAAATTCTACGATGGTCGCATCTGAACGATAATTTTTATTAAATCGGATGACTTTATTATAACTGTCTTCCTTTTCCTTGTATGACTGCATGATTTGAGGCAGGGCATGTCGAAAGCCATAGATCGATTGTTTGACATCGCCGACACGGAAAACATTGTCTTCACGACAGATCAAACGTACGAGTTCATCCTGCACATCATTGCTGTCCTGAAATTCATCGACCATGATTTCTTTAAAAAGAGAACGGTAATGTTCGGCAACACGAGGAAATTCTTTTAAAAGTCTAAGTGCCATATGTTCCATATCAGAAAAATCAATCACTTCTTTTTCATTTTTTATCGCTTCATAATGCTTGAAATAAATGCGTACACAATCGATCAGTTCAGAAACGATATCAATGATCTCATGGGTCATTTTCTTCATGACATCAGTAGGAGGAACCGCTAAAACTTCATCTTCGATGGCAATGATCTCATCTCTTGCTTCTTTATAAAAGATATTTTGTGAATCCGGAGAAGTCGGCACCGGCTGTTTGGCACATACAAGTATCTGTTTAGAGAATTCATCAAAATCGCTGACAAGATGAATATCACGAATAAGATCATATTTCTTATAAAAAGCATGGATCTTCTTTTCTTCGTCGGGATAATGTTCTTCAAACTGCTGACGGATCGTTTCAAAGCACTGCTGATAGGTTTGAAGCTTTCCCTTCCAGTAATCTAAAAAAACTTGACGGACCTTGGTATCCTTCTCAAAAGTATCCGGATCATAGGCCGCTAATGCCTCATCCAGCCATATTTCAGGATTGCTTTGAGAATCTGCCATTGAAGCTGTTTTTAAAATGATATCTTTGACTGGCTGAAGATTTTCAGGACGTGAAGAAAGCATGGCACACAGCTGATAGAAAGTGTGTTTCTTTTCTTTTTGTTTGATCGCCATAACTTCTTCTAAAGCCTGGTCCTGATAGATCTTCTGAGTGCTTTCAACACATAAATTTGAAATTCTTTTGGCGGAAAGACCTAAAAGATAATAATAATCTTTAATGATCGAATAACAAAACGAGTGAATCGTTGAGATATGAGCATTTGATAATTTAGAGAGCTGTGAGAAAAGATACTGTCTGTTATTCTCATCTTTTTCATTTAAGACCAGCTGATTGATTTCTTTTGAAAGACGTTTTTTCATCTCACTGGCGGCATCTTCTGAGAAAGTCATGGCAAGTATTTCATCAATTTCAATGTGATCCAAAATGACAAGTTCTACTAAGCGTTGAACCAGGACCCCTGTCTTGCCGCTTCCGGCACTTGCACTGACTAGAATATTGCGATGCCGGGTAGTAATGGCTTCTTTTTGTGCCTCATTCCATTGTTTGCCCATGATCTTCCTCCTTTCTCATGCATGGCGGCAGATCCACCAGCTGTTTTTTCTCCGTATAGCTGCCATTGAATCGACAGATAGGCCGGTACTTGCAGAAAAGACAGGCCGCTTCATTAGGCTCTAACCGTATATCACCGCTTAAAATCTGAGAAGCGATCAGCTTCATCATTTCTTGGATACAATCACTGACTTCATCAATATCAAAGACAGAGGATGCATAAATTCCTTTGCTTTTTGTATTTTTCAGACCTGATACATGGGCTGCATCATCATCCATGATCTCTACATTCTCATCGAAGATCCATCCCTGAAGCCGATTTGCACGAACCACTTCTTTCTGAATGGCTTCTTGTGTGATCGTATCAATGGTTTTAGATCTGCGGGCGAGCTTTTGATAAGGAAGCTCAAGCTTGCCGTTTTGAAAGGAATAGTAAAAGCCGCCTAAAGGACGCAGCTTTAATTCATCCTTCATTTGCATCAGATAAGTACAAAGCTGTAACTGCTGACCTGAAAAGACATGATCCTTCTGCAGCCTTTTTGAAGAACTCTTATAATCCATGATCCGAAAGGTTCCAGAAGAGGTATCAATACGATCGACATAGCCGACAAGATGCAGGTTGACTGTATCGTTGACAGGTACGATTCTTTCCCACTTATATTCACAATATTTTGGCGTCATTGAAGAATGAGCCTCCATTTCATCAAGAATATAAAGATTCATTTTCATATTTTCAATCAATCGATCACGAATTAAATCAAAGTCGATATGTGGAAAAACAGCTTTCATATCAGACATATATAAATCAATGATTTCACTTATCTCATCAACACAAGCTTTCGTATAATCCTTCTGATAACGTCCGACCAAGGTTTCCAGGACGGCATGATTTAGCGTACCGATCTTCTGGACGTTAAAACCTGCTTCAAGTGGTTCTTTGATGTGGCATCCATATCTTAAAAAATATGCATAAGGACAGCCTACATACTTTTCAAGAGAAGAAACTGATCCTTTGATCTCATGATCCTTCATATAAATTTGTTCAGCTGTATTTTCACTTAAAGGCAGTATCGTTTCCTTTAGCTCACTTGTTTGCGTAAGCGGATAAGGTATCGATTCTTTTTGAAGAAGAGCTTCGATATCCAAGCTTGATTCAAAATTTTTTCCTACATAATCGCTCAGCGGGTAGGAAATGATGATTCGCTGGCCGTTTAGGATCCTTTCCAGCATGCTTTGATGATATCGCTGATAACGAGTCATCAATGAAGGGAATTTTTTGATGCTGGCAACATAGTTTTCACCGAAAATACCGCTCATAGGCGTAAAGCTCGAAAAATGATTCTGGGTTGCAGAACAGATAAAGGTTATCGGCAAGCACTCATTGATCTGTGAATAAGGAAGTACCGTAACGCTGTTCATACGTTTGTCAGCTTCATTAACTCTGATCTTGCGTATTTCATCGATCAATAAGCGCATATCTTCTTTTTCTTTAATATAAGGAAGACTCTCTTTGAAAAGATTTTGTATTTTCAACAGAGAATTTCGAAAATCTAAAGTAGAAGCATGAAAATGCCTTAATATTTCATCTGCTGCCATCATGATGCCTGGAATATCATCTGAGAGCAATCGTTGACAGTATGGGAGTATCTGCTGTTTCTGAAGATTTGCTTTTTCTATGATACGAGTCAGATCTTTGATTTCATATTCACTGAAAAGATCGCTGTGGAACCTTTGTTTATTTAAATCAGGATAAGCTTCATCATATGCATAAGGATAGATTTTTTGAGCTTTGATCAGATCGCTCATATCACCAAAGCAGCTTTGGGTCAGACACTCATAAAAGGTTTCGGGTGTCGGATTCAGGGCAAATTCTAATAAGCTTGCGGCCTGAAAGGCATACGATGAAGATTTTGATAAGGATAGATGATAAGGAATCTGATACCGATCAAAGACAGAGGCCAACAACGTCTTGCTTTTAGGATCACATAAAGCAATCATGACATCATTGACATCCATTTCTTCATATATGATTTTTTGCGCAATGCTTTCAATTTCACATCTGGGATTATTGGCATGATAGTATTCATATGCAGGCTTATTTTGATGCTTTGATATTACATGGGCCTGATGGTCTGCGAATATCTGAATGTATTTCTCTTCTATTAATGTCGGATGTGCGATATTGATATAAACATTGGAAAGATCGCCAAGTGAAGAAAGATTCTCCTTGTAACAGATTGAACGTGTTTTCAGATCATAGATGCTTTTTAATATGATCATAAGCTCTTGATCACTTTCTTTCTCACAAGGAAGCTCATCAAGACTTATTTCATAGAAATGAAGCAGATCGAGAAAGCTTAGACATTCATCAATAAAGGAGGATGAAAGAAGCGTATTTTTAAAATAATGAAGCTGATCCTTAATGCTTTTAAATCGCTGATAACATTCATAGCATAAAGTCCATTCAATTGTATTTGTCTTATCAAGCGATTGAATGAAACGGTTGAGCGTAGTAATCTCAACTCCTTTTGCTTCCTGTTTTAATATTTCTTTCTGTGTTTGACGTAAGGCACCTTGTGCAACGATCACAATACTATCATCTTTATATTTTTTTGTTTCCATAATATTACCTGCCATTGAGTATATTTTACACTAAAGTTTCTTTTTCGGATAGCAGAAATTATAGATTAGGTGATGGTAAAGATATGTATAAAGATTTCGGTGAAACTATATTTTAATTGTAGTATTGGATTGACTTCCAATAAATGTAAATATATAATGAAAAAGAAAGGAAAAGAAAGCAAAAGAAAGGAGAAGAAATAAATGAAATTCATTGGCTATATACCTTTTGGCTATCCATCTATTGAGCAAAGTATTATCAGTATAGAAAACTATGTTTCAGCTGGCTGTGAAGCGGTAGAAATAAGTTTTCCATTGTATGATCCGATAGGAGAGAGTGATTTGATAGTTGACTTCATGAGAAAAGCGTTAAAAAATTGTTCGGATTACGCTGTTTATATGAAAGCAGTTCAACAAGTAAGGAAGAATCATCCATCATTAGAAATCAATCTTCTTTTATTTACACAAGTCATGCAGGAAATCGGTTTTGATTGTTTAATATCATTTTATGATAAATGTAAGATTAACTCAGTCATATGTCCTGATGTAAATGATCATTTGGATGTGAGGGATATTTTGACATCAAGAGGAATGAAATTTGTGGCCCCTTTTCATTATGATGTTAATGAAAGTGAATTAAAAAATTGTCTTGATAGTAAAGGCTTTGTTTATATGCAGGCTTTTCCGCCATCATGGCAGAAAGTAAAAAAAGGATACGAAACACCTGATAAAATAGTTGATTATTTAAGGAAGAACGGAGTTAAGCAAGAAATTTACGCAGGGGTTGGTATTAAGACGTTAGAAGACGTAGAAACAATAAAGAAAGCTGGCGTTGATGGTTTTTTTGTAGGAAGTAGTTTGATGAAGCTTTTAGATGATCCGATACAGTTACACAGAAAAATCACAGAATTTATTAATGCCGGCAAATAGAAAGCAAAAGAAAATAAAAGAAATAAAAAGAAAGAAAAAGTGTTGACATTTAATAAGCTGTTTGGTAATATATAGATGTAAAAAGAAACCAAACGAAAGCAAAAGAAATGTTTAAACTGGAAAAAGCAAATGTACCAAGAGGAAAGACAAAAATATATTTTAGATTATGTAACAAAAAACAAAAAAGCATCAACCAAAGAATTAAGTGATCTTCTGAATACTTCTCTTGTAACGATTCGTACAGATTTAAGGGTTTTGCAAGAAAAAGGTCTTTTAGTTAAAACGCATGGTGGGGTAATGATTAATTCATATAAGATTAATGATGTAATCCCTTCAGATATCAAATTTCAAAAGCATAAAAAAGAAAAACGAAAGATTGCGGAGATTGCAAATAGATATATCAACGATGGAGATATATTGATCATTGATTCAGGTTCTACAACCTTGGAATTAGCAAAATGCATTAATGCAAAAAATTTAACAGTATTTACAAATGATTTACAGATAGCATTGGAACTATCGAAAAAGAAAGATGTCAGTGTGAATGTTTCAGGTGGTTCCTTGATTCCGGGTGTTTATACACTGACGGGATATGATTCAGTTGATTTCTATAAAGGTATTCATGTAGAGAAATTATTTCTTAGTTGTGATGCCATTGATGCTGATTTCGGAATATCAAATCGGGATATTCGTGAAGTAGAAATAAAGAAGGCAATGCTTAAATCAGCTAACGAAGTATTTATGATGGCTGATCATAGCAAAATGAATGCGAAAGTACTCATCAAAGTAACAGGTTTTGAAAATATTGATAAATTGATCGCTGATGAGATACCTAAAGAGTTAAGAGATATTATTAGTAGTAAAGGTGTAGAAGTAATTACTGAGTAAAGGAGGAAAAAATATGTCAGTAACATTAGCCAGAATTGATGACCGTTTAATTCATGGGCAAATTGTCCATGCTTGGATTGAATTTTCAAAAGCAAAATATCTTGTCGTTGCAGATGATATCGTTATGAATGATAAAACCCAGCAGCTAATGTTACGATTGGCTGCACCTAAGACTATTAAATTAGAAATGTGTTCTTTACAAGATGCGGTTACTTTCATCCATGAACATGAAAATGATGCAATTTTTCTAATAGTAAGAAATCCTGAAAATATGCTTAAAATGTTGAATTATGGCTTAGTACTTTCTGAGGTGAATTTGGGAAATATTAGTATGACCAAATCACAAACAGGAAGAAAAATGCTTCTGAAAAATATTCATGTTGAGCAGAATGATGTCGATTGTTTAAAAGGTATTGCCTCTAAGGGTGTAAATATATATATAAAACTGGTACCAGATGAACGCCCAATTGATGCAATTGACCTTATAAATAACAAATACTAAAAGAAAGGAGAAATTATGTTATTAACACAGGCACTTATAGCATCTCTTGTCATGTTTATTGTCTGGCTAGATTATGAATGGATCCATGTTTGGACGTATAGACCAATTGTATTAGGACCATTAATGGGTTTAGCCTTAGGTAACTTAGAGATCGGACTTGAAGTTGGTGCAACAGTAGAATTAATGTTCTTGGCAACTGTCTGGGTTGGTTCAGCAGTTCCGCCAAATGAAATTTTATCAACGGGAATCGCAACAGCCTTAGCAGTTGCAACAGGTGATGCAACAGTAGCGATTGCGACAGCTTTACCAATTGCGATTTTGGGAAGTGCGTTGTTAACTTTCAGAAATACTTTTATGAATACATTTGCAATGCAACGTTTTGAAAAAGCTGCATCGAAAGCAGATACAAGGGCGATGAAATTATGGGGAATTGTAGTACCTGTTGGGGTATATCATATGATTTTGTTTGTTATACCAACATTTGTTGCTGTATATTTTGGTGCAGATGTATGTGTGGCTTTACTTGAAACTATACCAGAAAACGTGCTTGCTGCAATCAATTGTGGTGGTCGCATGATAGGTGCAGTGGGACTTGCTTTATTATTAAAATCAATAAATTTCCGTTCTGCATGGCCATTCTTCTTCTTGGGATTTATTTTCTCAGCTTATTTAGGTGTAGGAAATCTGGGAATTACAATGTTAGCCGTTGTAGTTGTAGGTATTATCTATATGTTTAAAGAAAAATCTGCTAAACAAGAATAGGAGGGACATTCATGGCAAAATTAGATAAGCATGATTTATGGAAACTATTCTGGTCAAGTCAATGGTTTACTGTCGGATGTAATAATGAGAAATTTGAATCTATAGGTTTCACTTTATCTTTGATGC
This sequence comes from Traorella sp. mt218, assembly GCF_055420025.1. Lineage (NCBI taxonomy): Bacteria > Bacillati > Bacillota > Erysipelotrichia > Erysipelotrichales > Erysipelotrichaceae > Traorella > Traorella sp. mt218. Next base: position 11,133 of record NZ_JBVAYM010000008.1, on the reverse strand, counting down.
CGATTATTGAAAAATTATATCCAGATAAAGATAAACGTATTGAGGCATATATGCGTCATCAGGAAATCTTTTTGACAGAAGCTCAATGTGCAAAAACAGTTATTGGTATTACCGCAGCAATGGAAGAACGACTTGCTAATGAAGGAGATATTCCAGCTGAATCTATAGGAGCGATCAAAGCAGCTATGATGGGACCTCTAGCAGGAATTGGTGATACATTATATCATGGTACGCTTCGTCCTATCTTTGCAGGTATAGCTGTTAGTTTAGTTACGGCAAGCGGTTATACAAGCCCATTAGGATCTATCTTATTCTTTGTTATTATGGGTGGTATTGGACAATTGATTAACTGGTTTGGTATCTTTAAAGGATATGAAAAAGGTGTAGAATTAGTTGCGAATATAGAAGAAGCGGGATTGATTGATAAGATTAGAGAATATGCTTCAATCCTTGGATGTATTATCATGGGTGGCTTTTCAGCAGTTTTTGTGACAATTAATCTAGGTGTTGAATTTAATGCTGGAGAATCTGTTATTAGTCTGCAAGAAACATTAGATAGTATGGTTCCGTACTTATTGCCAATGACTTATACATTATTCTTATATTATTTGATAACAAAGAAAAAAGCGAATCCAATTGTATTGATGGTCATTACAATGGTAATAGGAGCAATCGGTTATTTGCTTGGAATATTTGCATAAAAATATTTGAGCTATAGCAATTGCTGTAGCTCTTTTTTCTAGGAGGTTATATGTGTGATTTAGAAAGAAGTAATTGCTTACAAGAAAATTTGAATCCTAGAAGTGTTCGTGATTTTCTTGAAAAGTTAGAAAATAAAATTGAACCTCATGGAATAGTGATGATAAAAAATGGGAAAGTAATCTTAGATGCAAAATGGGCGCCTTATGATACAAGCAGACCACATGTAGTAAACTCGGTAACGAAAACATTTGTAGGTATTGCTATTGGACTTCTTTATGATAAAGGCCTCATTCATTTAGATGATAAGGTTGTTGATTTTTTTACCGATATAAAAATTCATCCTAGAAATGAAGCAATTAAAAAAGTAACGATTAAACATGTTATGACAATGTCAATGGGACAACTTACAACGCCGGTTTTGGATGAGAATAGAGATTGGGTAAGTGCATTATTAAATAATCCTATCACATTTGAACCTGGAAGTATGTTCCATTATGATTCATTGGCTACATTTCTACTTTCAGCGGTATATTCAAAAGTCATGAATGAATCAGTGGCAGCTGGACTACAAAGAGAGTTATTTGAACCTCTTGGAATTACGAACGCTTATTTCTTTGATAATAAAGATGGAATCACAATTGGAGGATTAGGTTTATTTATTCCGACTATTGGATTGGCAAAGACGGGTTATTTATTAATCAATAAAGGTGTTTATCAAGGGAAAAGAATTCTTTCAGAAGAATGGTGTATGATGCAACTTTCTAAGCAAATTGATAACTCAAATGTTTTTCCAGAAAGTAAACATGAAAGTCGTCAGGGATATGGACTACAATGCTGGCATTGTGTAAATGGTGGAGTTAGAATGTCAGGTCTATGGGGGCAAATGTGCTTAATGCTTCCTGAATTTAACTTTGTTATGGCGGTAAATGCGAGAGGATCCAGTTCGCAGCCAATGTTAGATATCTTTAATGAAACAATATTACCTGCGTTAAAAAATGAGATGATTGATTCAGAACAAGATATACTAGATACGTATTTAAAGAATAGGAAAATGGTTATTGAGAAAAAAGAGTATGTTTCTCCTATGAAAGATATTATTGATGGAAAGGAAGTAAAAGTTATCAATGATCTTTATGGAATTACATCATTTAAAGTATCTTTCGATCAAGATGATTTAATATTTGAAGTAGTTCAGAAAGGCCAAAAATATAGTTGTATATATAAGCACAACGCTTTGAAAAAGAGTATTTCTAATATTATTGAATTATTTCCCCCATATTATGATTCGTTATCAAAGCCAAAGAAGGATTTATTAAATTACAATGAACCTTATACTTATGGACAGTATATATGGGAAAAGGATGGTTCTCTGTTATTAACCACTTTATATGATAATGAGGCTACTCATTTTGTAATTCGTATTTATTATGATTATGAATATGCGGCATTTGAATGGACGTCATTGACATGTTGTACAAAATACGATCTGGTTCTAGTTCATGGGAGATATATATGATAGGAATTTTATTAGTAAGCCATGGTGAAATGGCGAAAGGTATGCATAATTCTGCTAAAATGTTTTTCAGTGATGAAATAGAATCATTTGATTATCTATGCTTTAAAGAAGAAATGGTGATAGATGATTTTGATAATCAAATTAATAAAAAATTAAAAGAATTAAATGATGGATCAGGAGTTGTCATATTAGCGGATATCGTAGGAGGAACACCTTGTAATCGAATTGTTTCATATTTAAAAGAAGATATTTATTTGATATGCGGTTTCAATTTCAATTTATTGATTGATCTTTTAGTAAATCGTAATAACTATTCTCAGGTTTGTGATTTAGATGTGTTAAAAATGATAGATGAAGCGAAAAACAGTATTGTTTTTGTTAATAAATTATTGGAGGAGATGTAATTGAAATATAAGGAATTATTTAAAAGAAAGCCTATCATTGGCATGGTTCATTTACTGCCATTACCTTCAAGCCCATTATTTGATGGTGATATAGAAAAGATTGAAAAAAGAGCATTAAGTGATGTAAAAGCGTTAGTTGAGGGGGGGGTTGATGCATTTATTATCGAAAATTTTGGAGACATACCCTATGATAACACAATCTCATTAGAAGCTTATTCTATCATGATTTCTATTGTGAATAAAATTAAAGCAATTACTGATTTACCTTTTGGAATCAATATTCAATTTAATTGTACTGATCATGAATGTGCAATGGCTTTTGCTACAAAAGCAAGCTTTATACGAGTAGAATCATTTGTAGAAAATAGAATAGGTACTCATGGAATAAGTTATTCTAGTGCACCTAAACTAATGAGAAAAAAAAGTTTATATCCATCGGAGTTTATGATTTTTGCAGATGTGAATGTAAAACATACTTATCCGATGGCCGATATAAAATTAGCGGATGCGGTTCATGAAGCTGTAGAGTCTGGTGCTGATGCAGTTATTGTAACTGGCAAAGCAACTGGGCAAAATCCTAAAGTTGAAGAAATTAAAGAACTAAAAGAAAAGTTTAAGGATGTTCCAATCTTAATTGGAAGTGGAATAAAGCAAAGTAATGTTAAAGAATTTCTTCAATATGCAGATGGTATTATTATTGGCAGTTCTATCAAAATTGATAATGATGTCAATAATGGTGTGGATCTAGAAAAAGTTAAAGTATTAATGAATACTGTTAAAGATAGTCAATACTATTAATCAAGTAGCAAATAGCAAAAAAACGGATAGTGATATTTTATTTCTAAAACTATCCGTTATCTTTTAATTTGGGTACTTATTAATTGTAGAATCAGAAGCTGTTAATATGAGGAGATTTATCATGTATGATACAAAAAAACAATTACAACAACATGCCATAAACATTCGTAAAAATATTTTAAAAATGGTGGCCAATGCACAAAGCGGACATATCGGAGGCAGCCTTTCCAGTGCCGATATCATTACCTATTTATATTTTAATGTCATGGATATCAATGAAGATAATGTGAAAGGCATCGATCGTGATCGCTTTGTACTAAGTAAAGGTCATGCTTCTCCTTTGCTTTATGCAGTACTGGCAGAAAAAGGTTTCATTGATGAAGATGAACTGATGACTTTCAGAAAAATCAATTCCAGACTTCAGGGACATCCCAGCATGAAACTGTTGGATGGTGTGGATATGTCGACAGGTTCCTTAGGACAGGGTATCAGTGCGGCAGTAGGTATGGCAATAGCCAATAAACTCGATCAAAATGATCATCGTATCTATGTCCTTTTAGGAGATGGCGAATGTGAAGAAGGAGAGGTATGGGAAGCTGCAATGGCAGCAGCTCATTACAAATTAGATAATTTATGTGCGATTTTGGATTATAATGGTTTACAGATCGACGGCAGCATTCACGATGTCATGGATCCATCACCATTGGATGAGAAATTTAAAGCCTTTGGATGGCATGTCATTGAAATTGATGGACATAACTATGATGAAATAGAAAAAGCCTTTGCACAGGCAAAGACGATCAAGGGACAGCCAACGCTGATCTTTGCCCATACGATCAAAGGCAAGGGCGTATCCTTTATGGAAAATCAGTCGGCATGGCATGGCAGTGCTCCGAATGAAGAACAGTTAAAAGAAGCATTAAAGGAACTGGGAGGTGAGTGAGGTGAGCATGGCGACAAGAGAAGCCTGTGGAAAGGCGCTGGCAGAATTAATTGTTGAAAATGAGAAGATAGTTGTTTTGGATGCTGACCTGACAAAGAGCACAAAAACGATAGAAGCAAAAAAAGCATGCCCAAAGAGGCATTTCAATATGGGAATTGCGGAAGGCAATATGATGGGTGTGGCGGCCGGACTGGCAGCAAGTGGAAAGATCGTATATGCGTCAAGCTTTGCGATGTTTGCGAGCGGCAGAGCCTATGAGCAGATCAGAAATTCAATCTGCTATTCAAATCTGAATGTAAAGATCTGTGCAACACATGCAGGAATCAGCGTAGGGGAAGATGGAGCGAGCCATCAGTGCAACGAAGATATTGGGCTGATGAGAGTGATTCCGAATATGAAGGTCTTTCAGCCCTGCGATGCGATAGAAACAAAAGCAATCATTAAAGCAATATCAGAAATAGAAGGCCCCTGCTATGTACGTTTAGGAAGAAGCAAGGTTGAGGATGTATTTGATGAATCCTATCGTTTTGAATATGGGAAAGGTAGGATAATTCGGAAAGGGAAAAAAGTCTGTATCATCGCCAGCGGAATGATGGTACAGGAAGCAATGAAGGTAGGAGAGCTGTTAGGAAAAGAGGGAATTGAGCCAACGATCGTGAATATTGCGACCATCAAGCCTATTGATGAAAAGTTGTTGATAGAGATGGCAAAGACGCATGAATATATCGTGACATGTGAGGAACACAGCATCATCAATGGACTGGGAAGTGCGGTATGTGAAGTCTTGGCACCCTATCGCTTATGTAAAGTGATTCGTATAGGAATTGAAGATGTATTTGGAGAGAGCGGAAGTACAGCAGAATTATTTGACAAGTATGGATTAAGTGCAGATAAAATTGCAGAAAGCATAATCCGACTATTATAAATGGTTTCAATAAAAAAAGTTCAGCTTTATTAGCTGAACTTGAATCTACCGTATTTTCTTTATGTTGATCGCTTCTATCAGCAATGTTACACCATCGATGATCAAATAAGCGGCAATGATATAATTAATCAGGATTGCCGATGTCCATGGCAGGATCAGAAAGATAATTGCCATCAGGATCGTAAGTACACCGCTGAATGTATAAGAGCCGGTATTGATCATTCCAAAAAAACTAAATCTTCGGGCAAAGGCAATTTTCTCTGCTCCGTAAAACATCAGCATGATCGCAAACATGATCGTTAATGACATGGCAGTTATCTCAGAAGGTGTCTGAAGCAATAAAATACCAAACAATATATTTATGATACCTGTGATAACATGAATAGGCTCTTTAAAATAAGAGGAAGTCAAACAGAAATTGATGATTGAATACACACCAAATCCGATGATGATGACAGCTGCGATCGTTTTGACGACATCAAACGCTTGGATTGGGAAAAAGATACAGGCAACGCCTACGCCTATCATCAATAAACCTAATAATAGACAGATCCAACGCATCCTTTTTACTTTTCTATTCCAATTCCGTTTAAATTCTTCTTCAAAATCAAATCCCGGATAAAACATATATAACACCTCTTTTTACAAAAAGCCAACGAAAGTTGGCTTTACATTACTGTATCTCAATATACTTCTTTTCTTCAGCGTGCTTAACATTGCTCTTAGGAAGAGATACTTTTAATTCACCATTCGTAAATGAGGCCTTGATATCTTCTTCTTTCACATCACCGACATAGAAGCTTCGGCTGCAGTTTCCCTGATAACGTTCACGACGAATGACATGTCCTTTATCATCTTTGACTTCGTTATCGGTATTCTTATTAGCGCTGATCATTAAATATCCGTCTTTTAATTCCATACGAATATCTTCTTTATTGAATCCCGGCAATTCCATGCTTAATTCATATTCGTTTTCTTTTTCTATAATATCAGTTCTCATGTTATTGCTGGAACGACTCATGAACGGGTCATAGAATAAATCATCAAATACGTTATTTATAGTTGGGTAGAATTTCATAAAACATCGCCTCTTTCTTTTTTTTAATCTCAGTGAAAACGCTGGGATATAAAATTCATACCTGAGCTAAGGTCCTTTCCTTAACTACGCTTATATTATATCACATAATTTAGCACTGTCAATAGTTGAGTGCTAAAAAAATTAAATTTTTTTTATTTGTTTTTATAACTATCTTTATTTTTGATCTCACATTCAATGATACATTCTTTTTGGTAAGTGTTTATGATCTTTCCTTTGCTCATTTCCATGAGTTCATCTGTAATGTCATGTTCACAGATATAGGTATAGGTTACCTTTTCTTCATATTGCTTATCGAGTATCTGAATATTATGTTTAGAAAAGTAATAATCCAAGGGACCGATCAGGTCATAGGAAAAAGTACAGATATATTCCTGCATCTTTTTGGCTTCGACAAGGGTAGCGTTTTCCAGTGCCAGCGAAATACTTTTGGAATAGGCACGGATCAGTCCGCCGGCTCCCAGCTTGATTCCGCCAAAATAGCGTACTACGACTGCAACGATATTCTGCATATCATTTTTTCTTAAGCACTCCAGCATAGGAACACCTGCCGTACCGCTGGGTTCGCCATCATCACTGCTTCGTTGAAATTCACTGTGATCACCATAAATAAAAGCACTGCAATGATGATTGGCATTGGGATGCATCTTTTTGATTTTGGTGATATAGGCTTTTGCCTCTTCTTCATTATCAATGCGTTGTAAGTAAGTGATGAAGCGGCTTTTTTCAATTGTAAATTCATGAATGACTTCTTCTTTGATTCTTGGCATGTCCCTATTATAACAAAATCTTCTCTTCTTTCAAAGAGTTCAAAATTGCTTCATTAAAAGAAACGTTTGGTGTATAATAAAGGACGGAAACGAGGTAAAATAGAATGAAAGTTGCTTTTATTACAGATAGTTCATGTGGGGTTCATCCTGATAAAATGAAGGAAAAAGGAATCATCAGTCTGCCGTTGCAGATCGTGCTTCCGGATCAGGAAAATGCGTTGCTTGATTTTGTGGACGCACCACTGGAAAAAATTTACGAATATATTGAAGATGGGGTCATGATGAGCACGTCCATCCCACCGCTCGGATTGATCAACCAGACATTTAAGGATTTAAAAAATGAAGGCTATGAGGCTGTTTTCTGCATTCCGATCAATCCGGGATTAAGCAGCTGTTACAATGCGCTGCGTTTGGCTGCAGAGGAAAATGGTTTGGAATTTATTCATGTCGATGTGCATACAACGGCTATGCTGCAGCTTTATGCAATCACACGTGCCAAAGAAATGTATGATGAAGGTCAGGATCTAAACGAGATCAAAGAAAAGATCCAGAAAATGGGAGATGATGGAATGACGTTTGTTATTCCAAACGAACTGGATCATTTAAAGAAGGGCGGAAGATCAACCCCATTGGCTGCAACGCTTGCAGGTCTGTTGAAGATCAAGCCGGTATTGAAGATCGATGCCAGCTGTGATGGGAAAATTGATGTGTTTGATAAGATCAGAACGTTTAATAAAGCTGTTGAGCGTGTTGTGAAAGAATTGAAGGATCGTGGTGTGGATGACAGTTATAACATTTGGGTTGCTCACAGCAATGGTATGGAACATGCCCTTTTGACAAAAGAAAAGCTTCAGGAAGCTTTTCCGAATCATCATATTGAAATTGTTCCTCTAGTGAGCGTTATTTCTGTTCATACAGGAATTGACTGTATTGGAATACAGGCTTTTAAGAAAATATAAAGGAGGGTCGTTATGAAAGTAGCATTTGTATGTGACAGCGGTACGGGAAGAAATGTCGCACAGCTAAAGGAATTAGGTATTTATAGCTGTCCGCTGCAGATCAGTGATGAAAGTACGAATTATCTTGAGCTAGAAGATAAAAGTATTGAAGAGATTTATGATATGGTTGAAAAGCAGGTGCCTTTAAAGACGAGTCTTCCTCCGCTGGGAATGATTCATGATACGATCGCACAAATTAAAGACGACGGCTATGATACTGTTTTCTGTGTACCTATCTGCTCCGGATTATCCGGAACAGGAAATGCTTTCCGTTTAGCTTGTGAGGAAGCTGGCTTGAAGTTTATTTTTGTTGATACGCATGTGACGGCAGAAGTAGAATTTTATTGTGTGACACAGGCAAAGAAAATGTATGAAGCGGGCAAGTCGATTGATGAAATTTTAAAAGAATTGGATAAGGTGATTGCCAGTGCTTCCACGATCTTATTGCCAATGGATCTTGATCATTTGGTACGTGGCGGCCGTTTGACGCCTATGGCAGCCAAGCTGGCAGGATTTTTGAAAATTCGTCCGATCTTACGAATCGATCAGACGACAAAAGGAAAAATTGATGTCTTTGATAAGGTTCGTACGTTGAATAAAGCAATGGATCGTGTCATTTCGTTTATGAAGGAACAAGGTGTCGGTGATTTATATAATGTCTATGTTGCTTATGTAAAAGAAAAAAGCAACTGCGAGGTCATGCTGGATAAGATCAAGGCAGCCTTTCCGGGTGCTTCCGCACATTTGATCCCATTGATCAGTACCGTAGGTTGTCATACCGGTATCGGCTGTATAGCCATTCAATATTATAAACGTTTAGGAGAATAGCAGTATGCAGGAAAATAAGGGGAATATTGTCAGTGGTATATTTGGGGCGCTTATTGGCGGACTGATTGCAGCGATTCCATGGATTGCTGCCTATGTCTTCTTAAATTTGCTTTCTTCACTGGCAGCTATCTTGATTGCGATGGGTGCTTATGCAGGATATAAGAAGCTTAATGGGCCTGTCAATAAAGGAACTGTCTGGATCATTGGTATCATAACATTGATCATTGTAACGGTTGCGAATTTTGTGATCATTCCGCTTATCTATCTGGCAAGAGATGGTTTTGCACTGAATCTGACCTATTATAAATGGTTTTTCAGCTCAGATGAATTGATGACAGGAATGATCAAAGATTATGTCATTTCTATTATCTTTGCCTTTATAGGGGTACAGAGCATCATGCGTAATATAAGAAGTGATCGGGGTATAGAAGATCCTGCTTCTTATCAGAATGTGAATGAGGGCATATCTGATATAAAAAGTGTATTTTCTAAATATCATGCGTTTGATAAGGGAAATGCCATATCAAAAGAAATGGTTTTAAGTGAAACAGGGAATACCCAGCTGTTCCGTACCTTATGTGCACAGCGTATCATTCGTCGTTATCGCGGTAATTATTATTATGATGAAAGAGCTGAAACCGATACTTTTTATCGTACGCGTAAGGTTGTGGCCTATGTTCTTTCAGTTACAGCTATCGTTCTTGTAATAACGATTTCATTGGCGATTTTGATCGTAGTTTTAACTGAATAAAGGAAGCGATGATGTATGGATGAAAAGATAGCACAGATAACTGAATGGATACAAAAGAGTGATAATATTGTTTTCTTTGGTGGTGCCGGAGTATCGACAGAATCGGGGATTCCTGATTTTAGAAGCGATCATGGAATCTATCAAAAACAATATATGTGCAATGGTCGAAACGTGAGCCCTGAAGAATGCCTCAGCATTGATTTTGCACGCCGGCATCCGGATATTTTCTATGATTATTATATCCATGAATTTATTCATCCCAACGCTTTGCCGAATCGTGCCCATAAGGTGTTGGCCGAGTTAGAGAAGATAGGAAAATGCAAAGCGGTCATCACTCAGAATGTTGACTCTCTGCATCAGATGGCAGGAAGTAAAAATGTATTGGAATTGCATGGAACAACGGCAACATACTCTTGTGACCGCTGTCATTTACAATATACCGAAGCACAGGTATTCGACTTTTTAAAGAAGGAACAAATTCCAAGATGTACTTGTGGTGGTCTGATTCGTCCGGATATCGTTTTTTATGGCGAAGCCTTACCTGCAGGTGTTTTTGAAAAAGCCATTGCTTATGTTTCTAAGTGTGACGTATTTATCGTTGCGGGAACTTCTTTAAATGTATATCCGGCAGCGAATCTTATGAATTATTATCAAGGGAATAAATGTATTTTGATCAATTTACAGAAGACGCCTTATGATGATATGGCAGACTGTGTACTGCATGAAAAATGTGGGGATGTATTGACACAGGTGTTTGAAAATCTTCAAAAAAAGAATTGATTAAAAAAGTGAATATAGATATATATGATACAAAGGAAGAGCTCTGTATTATAAGAGTATTTTGTCTTTTGTATCTTTTTTTATATTATGATTTTCTTTAGTTTACATCTGTTAGGTAGTGGATAGTTCATTGATTCATATGAAAAGGGTAGTTGATGATAAGATACTTATTATAAAATATTATTCTTATTGCTTTGATGGTATTGACGGTTAATCCACAGGTGTAGGATGTTGATCAAGCAATAATCATTTTAGATGAAATGAAGGAAGCTCATAAAAAATCTGAATGGATTTTAAAAATAAAAAGGCTGTTAAGGATTTTTGTTCCTCAACAGCTCTTTTTTAGTTCATCAATGATAATAATGTCATCAGTTTATCATTCATCTGATGATCAAGATAATACTTGATCAGAAGCTTCTTTGTGTCCTGATCCATGAAAACATACATTTCACTCAAATCATCATCTCTTTCTTCCTCAACATATCGTTTCACATATTCGCTTATCATCTCTTCTTCCATGAAAGGTGCACACTCTGTCAGATCCTCTAGATCCATATGTTCAACCGCCCATGTCAACAGCGCTCTTTTCTGTGTCCTGTTTAAGAATGGTAAAATCTCTTCA